>JACTML010000047.1 GCA_014584635.1 Nitrosomonas eutropha
CTTTGATGAATGCACCCCCTACCCGGTTGACATACAGACAGCCGAAACTTCCATGCAGCTGAGTCTGCGCTGGGCGGAACGTTCCAAAACAGCTCATGCTGGCAACACAAACGCGCTATTCGGTATTGTTCAGGGAGGCATGTACGCATCACTGCGTGATCGCTCGATAGCCGGTTTGTGCGACATTGATTTTGACGGCTACGCAATTGGCGGGTTATCCGTAGGAGAACCCAAGCCGGAAATGCGGCGTATCCTTGAACATACTGCGCCACAATTACCAGTAAACAAGCCGCGTTACCTGATGGGAGTGGGTACCCCTGCAGACATCATTCATGCCGTTGCACAGGGAATCGATATGTTCGATTGCGTGCTGCCAACACGTAACGCGCGCAATGGCTGGCTCTATACCAGCCAGGGTATTCTCAAGCTGCGTAACAGCCGTTACCGGCTGGACACCGCGCCCCCGGATGAAAACTGCGATTGTTACACCTGTCGCCACTTTACCCGTGCCTATCTGCACCATCTGCAGCGTACCGGAGAAATGCTCGGCGCCCGGCTCAATTCGCTGCATAACCTGCATTACTACCAGAAACTTATGTCTGCGATCCGTGATGCAATCGAAACCGGTCAATTTGCACAGTTTGCACGCGAATTTTCCGACTAGAACTTCATGCTAAAATGTACGACGATTCAATTTCCATTCATATCTGCTGAAGAAGAGGAGACCTTATGTTCATAAAAGAAGCTTTTGCCCAGGCCGCTAACGGCGCAGCACAGACTAATGACCCTACCCTGATGAGTTTTCTGCCCATGATCGGGATTGTGGTCATTTTTTATTTTTTGCTGATCCGTCCGCAAACCAAACGGGCAAAAGAACAAAAACAAATGCAGAATGAATTGCAGAAAGGGGATGAAATCGTTATCAGCGGCGGAGAACTGGGGCGCGTTGTGAGTGCCGGAGATAGCTACATCACCATGGAAATTGCAACAGGCGTTGAAATTACTGTCCTTAAATCTTCTGTGCAAACCCTGCTGCCCAAGGGAACACTGAAAAGCATAGAAACCGGTAAAAGCAACCGGACACTCAAAAACAACAAACAGAAATCCAATGAATCCCGTCAGGCTGAGCCGGAAAACAAGGAAGCCGAAAGCAGCGAGACCGAATCTTCAAAGCAGGACAGCGAAAAAAACTAACCCATTAATACGTCCTGCTTCCATTTAACTATCTGGATTACGGAGCAAGTTCCAACACCCTCCTTTCTTCTGAAATACTGGCCATTATGAATCGCTACCCCCTCTGGAAATATATTGTCATTGCCATTTCTGTTTTTCTCGGGTTGCTGTACACCCTGCCTAACTTTTTTGGTGAATCGCCTGCTGTACAAATTTCACCTTTGCGATCAGACGCCCGAACCGATGCAGCACTTTTACAGCGTGTAGAGCAAGTCCTTAACCAGAAAAACCTTCCATACAGTGGAACCATACTGGAAGCAAGCGGAATCAAAATCCGCTTTGCTGATACCGATACCCAGATCAAGGCAAAGGATATTTTAAGCACCGAAGTGGGTAACGATTACATTGTTGCGCTCAACCTGTTACCCAATTCTCCACAATGGATGCGCCACATTGGTGCTTTACCCATGTACCTGGGTCTGGATTTGCGGGGAGGCGTTCATTTCATGCTGCAGGTGGATATGGCCGGAGCGCTGACCAAATCTCTCGACCGTTTCAGTGCTGATTTACGCAGCACACTGCGTGAACAAAGAATTCCATCGGCCGGAATCAGCCGGGATCGTTCAAAAATCATCATCAGATTCCGTGACAGACAGGCGCGAGAAAAAGCGGTTGCAGAGCTCGGAAAAGCGTTTGAGGATCTTGCCTTTCAACCGGATGATAGTGGCGAGGAGTTGCGCCTGACGATTTCCATCAAGCCGGAAGCGCTGGTACGTATGCAAAACACCGCCGTACAGCGTAACATCACCACCCTGCGTAACCGGGTGAACGAGCTGGGTGTGGCCGAGCCGATTATCCAACAGGCCGGGGCTGACCGGGTCATCGTACAACTGCCCGGGGTACAGGATACAGCCAAGGCAAAAGATATCCTGGGAAGAACTGCCACGCTGGAAGTCCGCATGGTGGATGAAGAAGGTGACATCGATGCCGCTCTGCGCGGAGCGGTTCCCCCAGGTACCGAACTGTTCACTGAGCGTGGCGGCGGCCCAATCCTGGTCAAGAAACAGATTTTACTGACCGGTGACCGCATTACAGATGCCCAACCCGGTTTTGATCAGGATCATCAGCCAGCCGTTCATTTGACACTGGATAACAACGGCTCACGAATTTTCAAACAGCTGACACGTAATAATGTTGGCAAGCGCATGGCGATCCTGCTGGTAGAAAAAAATCTGACCGAAGTGGTGACTGCACCGGTTATCCGCGAGGAAATTGGGGGCGGACGCGTGCAAATCAGCGGCAAGATGACCAGCATTGAAGCACGTGATGTCGCTTTGCTGTTGCGCGCCGGCGCACTGGCAGCCCCTATGGAAATCGTCGAGGAGCGCACAGTGGGGCCGAGCCTGGGTGCCGAAAATATCTCCAAGGGTTTCAATTCAACCCTGTACGGTTTCCTGGCGGTCGCCGCATTCATTATGGTTTATTACTCGGCAATCGGTGTGATTTCCGTTGTGGCGCTTGCAGTCAACTTACTGTTCCTTATCGGGCTGCTTTCGATCCTGCAGGCGACATTAACGCTTCCCGGAATGGCCGGAATGGCACTGACTGTCGGGATGGCAATTGACGCAAACGTACTGATCAACGAGCGGATTCGCGATGAAATGCGTCATGGCGCTTCGCCACAGGCAGCCATCCATGCCGGGTATGAGCGGGCATGGGATGCAATTATTGATACCAACCTCACCACCCTGCTGGCCGGTCTTGGTTTGATGATATTTGGCAGTGGGCCGATAAAGGGGTTTGCTGTCGTACTGTGCCTGGGAATTATGACTACACTCTTTAGCGCAGTTACTGTTTCACGCGCGATGGTTAATCTGCTCTACGGAAACCGTAAACTTACACGTGTTCCGATTGGATCAATCAAGATGCTGAAAAAGAGCAGCAATAAAAACTAAAACTTACTGAAACTGGATAACTATGGATTTTTTCAGATTCGAACGTGACATTCCCTTTACCCGCTGGGGAAAACTGTCAATGACTTTTTCCTTAATCATCTCTATT
Organism: Nitrosomonas eutropha; assembly: GCA_014584635.1. GTDB lineage: Bacteria > Pseudomonadota > Gammaproteobacteria > Burkholderiales > Nitrosomonadaceae > Nitrosomonas > Nitrosomonas eutropha_B. The sequence continues at coordinate 3,235 of JACTML010000047.1, forward strand.
CTGGCGATTTATTCTCTTGCAACCAAGGGACTGAATCTTGCAGTGGATTTTACTGGCGGTACCGTAATGGAGATCAACTACCAGCAACCTGCTGATCTCACCAAAACCCGTAATGTTCTTGCTGGTATTGGAATGCCGGATGCCATTGTGCAAAATTTCGGAACCTCCCGCGATGTCATGATCAGACTTCCTGTCAAGGCGGAGCACGCTGGTGGCAATCTGTCCGAAACCGTCATCACAGCGCTCAAAAAAGATGATCCTTCAGTTGAAATGAGGCGAGTGGAATTTGTGGGGCC
>JACTML010000006.1:0-3511 GCA_014584635.1 Nitrosomonas eutropha
GGCTGCCTCGAAATCAATCAATAATGAAAGATTTGCAAACAGAGGCTTCCTGACTGTATAACTCACGCTCAGCACAGGTTGTTCGCCCTGATTTTCAACAATAATGTCACTGCCACTTACCGACTTTATATTATCTACCCCTGCACGTTTATCAAATGCCAGACGTATCTCACGAACACTTGCGCTACTCAGTTCAGAATCACTGGCAATCGTTACCAAAGCGCGCTTGATTGCAGCAAATTCAACAAAGGAAGGGATCAGCCTCATCCCCAGAATAGCCACCAATACAATTACGATTGACCATGTCAACAATCCAGGCAAACTGACCCCCCGCTGCCTTCTGTCTGCCAAGGAATATGATGATGAATACATAAATACTCCCTCGAATGTATTAAAGATTCAGATCATTACTTGATTAACGTACCTATTCTGCTCAGATCATTGAAGTTCCACCAGATCAGGAAAGCCTTGCCAACAATATTATCTTCCGGTACGAACCCCCAATATCGACTGTCACTACTACCATCGCGATTATCTCCCAGGGTGAAATAGCTGCCTTCCGGAATTTTGCATGAGAAGCCTGCGCGGTCAAATGTGCAATTCTCACGATTGGGAAAATGATGCACCGCAGCCAGTTGTATATCCGGCATTTCCTTATTAATCAGAATACTATACTCATTACCATCCATATTTTCCTTGAACCGCTGCGTATAAATATAGGCCAGCCCGGACTCGATATATTTATAGTCACCATCCGGTTCCAGCTGAATGGGAACACCGTTGATACTCAATTGCTTGTTCCGGTAAGTTACCGTATCGCCCGGTATACCAATCACCCGCTTGATGTAGTCAATCGAAGGATCCTCCGGGAAGCGAAATACCATGACTTCGCCCCGTTTGGGTTCATTTACGTCAATAATCTTCAAGTTCGCCACCGGCAATCTGATCCCGTAGGTGTACTTGTTGACCAATATGAAATCTCCCACCAGCAAGGTAGGAATCATGGAACCGGAAGGTATTTTAAAAGGCTCGACCAGAAATGATCTCAGACAAAATACAATCAGAATAATGGGGAAAAAACTTTTAGGATACTCAATCCACCACGGCTCAATGCTATCGGGAGTACGTCTGTGTCTCAGCACCAAATAATCAAACAGCCAAACCCCGCCGGTAACAACCAGCAAAGCAAGCAACACCAAAGGAAAATTCATAATAACCCGATATTTACCTAGTCCAAAAATATACTGGCTAACACACTCTCACTTAATCAGCGCTATTTATTTGCCATCCACCTGAAGGATAGCAAGAAATGCTGCCTGTGGAATTTCGACATTACCCACCCGTTTCATACGCTTTTTCCCTGCTTTCTGTTTTTCCAGCAGCTTGCGTTTACGCGTAATATCCCCGCCATAACATTTCGCCAGTACATTTTTGCGCAATGCCTTGACATTTTCACGCGCCACAATATGGGAGCCTATCGCCGCCTGTACCGCAATATCAAACATTTGCCGCGGAATAAGTTCACGCATTTTCTGCGCCAATTCCCGCCCACGCTGCTGGCTGCTGGTACGATGCACAATCAGGGACAAGGCATCTACCCGATCGTTATTGATCAGTATGTCAAGCTTGACCAGATCAGCTGCCCTGAATTCCTTGAATTCATAATCAAGCGAAGCATAACCGCGACTGACAGACTTCAATTTATCGAAGAAGTCCATCACTACTTCGTTCAGAGGCAATTCATAAACAAGCATGACCTGCCTGCCCATGTATTGCATATTCTCCTGAACCCCGCGCTTACTGGTACACAGTGTTATCACCGCACCAACATATTCCTCGGGAACCAGAATAGTCGCAGTAATAACAGGCTCTCTGATTTCTTCAATACTGGATAACTCGGGCAATCTGGAAGGATTTTCGATCTCCACAATCCGGCCATCGCGTAAAATAACCTGATAAACCACTGTGGGTGCAGTGGTAATGAGATCCATATCATATTCCCGCTCCAATCGCTCCTGAACAATGTCCAGATGCAACAGTCCCAGGAATCCGCAGCGAAAGCCAAAACCCAGCGCTTGAGAAGTTTCCGGCTCAAAGTGCAGGGAAGCATCGTTTAATTGCAGCTTCTCCAGTGCTGCACGTAAGGCATCATACTGATTGGATTCAACCGGATACAGACCAGCAAAAACCTGTGGTTTTATTTCCTTGAATCCAGCCAAAGGCTCACTGGCAGGACGATCAGCCAGTGTTACCGTATCCCCCACTTTGGCAGATTTTAAATCTTTGATTCCGGAAATGACAAAGCCGACTTCACCGGCACATAAAGATTCGCGATTAACAGCTTTCGGCTGAAAAACACCGACTTCTTCACACAAATGACTCGTCTTGTTAGACATCAGCAGGAGCTTGTTACCTGGTTTCAACGCGCCATCCATCACACGCACCAGCATGACAACACCCACATAACTGTCAAACCAGGAATCTATTATCAGTGCTTTGAGTGGCGCGTTAACCTCTCCCTGCGGCGGTGGAATCTGCGCCACAATCATTTCCAGAACATCAGCGATTCCCTCACCGGTTTTAGCACTGATGCGTAAAGCATTTCTGGCTTCAATCCCGATGATGTCTTCCACCTCAGCGATTACCCTGTCAGGATCTGCAGCAGGCAAATCAATCTTGTTCAGTACCGGAATAACCTCTACACCCTGTTCAATTGCGGTATAGCAGTTTGCAACAGTTTGCGCTTCAACGCCCTGAGAAGCATCGACAACCAGCAGAGCTCCTTCACAGGCAGATAATGAACGAGATACTTCATAGGAAAAATCAACGTGTCCTGGTGTGTCAATCAGATTCAGCTGGTAACTTACCCCATCTTTGGCCTGATAGCGCAAGGCAGCAGTTTGCGCCTTTATCGTAATGCCACGCTCACGTTCCAGATCCATTGAATCAAGCACCTGGGCTTCCATCTCCCGCTCGGAAAGCCCACCGCAAAACTGAATAATGCGATCAGCAAGTGTGGATTTGCCATGATCAATATGCGCAATAATGGAAAAGTTACGAATATGCTGTATCAAAAAATATCACCAGTTGGCCAGGAAGTTGATGAGAGCTGTAGATAAAAGAAGTGATTGTATACAAATCAACAGGTGGAAGATAGATTTCCCTGGCACACGCAACAGACGAAGTAGTGTATACCCTAGTAATTGTGCAGACGTGGAAAATTAGTCAAACAAGCAGGCGTTTATCCTGTTTGCATATAAGTTCTATGCCGAATAAACAGACAGAGCAAAGAGGTTTTATAAAGCGGTAAGTTCAGTTTGTTTGAATCATGTGAAAAATCAGGATTCAAGCAAGATAGGCATTAAACGCCTCTGAATCAAGAAAGTAATGGCACAGCTCTTTTTGCTCTTCCACGGCAAATAAAACAGGTACACGCTCACCATACAGCTGAATCAAATTTTCATCGTTATCAATGTTGATTACTTCAAATTCAAACTGTATTTTTTTTTGC
>JACTML010000006.1:3524-6414 GCA_014584635.1 Nitrosomonas eutropha
GGTTACGGAGAGAAGCAATCATGTCTTCACAGAGATGACAGCCCTCTCTCCCGTACACAACCACTCTTCTGGGGTTCGTCGCACTATTCATTTATTTTTATGGTAATGAAGGTTGCAACATCTCCTCTTCTTATCAAGAGAGCAATATTTCGACCTTTAGGTGCACTACTCAGCAACTTGTTGAACTGGTTGATAGATTTTACATCCTGATTGTTGAACCCCAGGATAATATCTCCAGAACGAATTCCTGAGCTGTTGGCGACTCCGTCATACACATCTTCTACCAGCACACCATTTTCTACACCCAGCTGATTTTTCTGATTAGCAGAAAGTTCTCTCAAAACAAGACCAAGCTTACCAGCGGCATCTTCGGATCTGCTTTGTTTTTGACTAACACCATCATCATCTGCAAGCATTTCACCCACCGAAACGGTTATTTTCTTAACTGCGCCGTCACGCCATATTTCAACAGATACCCTGGAACCCGGCTTCGTGTTGCCAACAATACGAGGTAAATCGCTGGAAGCTTCGATATCTTTGCCGTCAAATTTAAGAATTACATCTCTTATCCTGATACCTGCTTTATCGGCCGGTCCATTTTTTTCCACGGAAACTACCAGCGCACCTCGTGATTTATCCAAGCTGAAAGACTCAGCCAACTCGCTCGTCATCTCCTGTATCATGACGCCAATTCTTCCACGGGAAATCTTGCCATAAGTCTTGAGCTGATTGGCAATATCCATTGCAACATCAATTGGAATAGCAAAAGAAAGGCCCATGAATCCACCGGTTCGACTGTAAATCTGGGAGTTGATACCTACAACCTCCCCCTTCATATTAAACAACGGCCCACCCGAATTACCCGGATTAATTGCCACATCCGTTTGGATGAAAGGAACATAGCTTTCCTGGGCAAGAGAGCGCCCCTTTGCACTCACGATTCCTGCCGTAACTGTATTTTCAAAACCAAAGGGCGCGCCAATGGCAACCACCCATTCTCCCACTTTCAGTTGCTCAGGATTACCCTGAGTGACTACCGGCAAATCGCTTGCATCTATTTTAAGTAACGCAATGTCCGTTTTCTGATCTGCTCCAATTATCTTTGCACCGAATTCACGTTTATCCGTCAAACGAACCGTAATCTCGTTGGCTGCTTCAACTACATGTGCATTGGTCAGAATATACCCATCCTTACTGATAATAAAACCAGAGCCGAGCGAATGTGATTCGTATTTTCTTGGGCCGGAGAAAGGCTGGATATGCCTGCGAAAAAACTCGTAAAAGGGAGAATCTTCCGGAATATTGGGCATCTCCTGTAAAAACTGACTCACTCCAATCTGTTGAGTCTGAACAGTGCTGATATTAACAACCGCCTGTCCGTGTTTTTCCACCAGGTCGGTAAAATCCGGCAAGTCCTTTGCCTGTAACGCAACAGGCAGCATCAGCACGGTCCAGCACAGGCAAACCATACATATTGCCTTTTGCCACATACCTTTAGTCGCACTCAACATCAGTCCAGCATTTACGTAAGGATAGTTTTCAGAAGTCATGATGGTAAATATATAACCATAATTTAAGAGTTATTCGCGTCTACAGAAGCAAGCCAAAATTCATGATCAGCATTATTCAGAAGAAGAAGACGTGACAGGCTGTGTTCGGACGGACTCAGCTGTCGGAGATACTCCGACAGCTGGATAGCGAGAAGTGTTTTCATATGTCACACCTCTATAGGGCAGGGGATAATTACTGCTTGCAGAAATTGAGGGGAACGAATACGAAGGTGCCGGTTGAAAGGTTAGCAATGGATGCTGCTCGCTGACGGGGATGGGTTTAGCATTTATTTTCTCGGCAACGTACACTTCCTTGAGTGCCGCTTCCTCCTGTTTCTCCACAGACTGAAACATGAACCATCCGGCAAAAAATACTGTAATCGAAGCAGCAACCGAAAATCCCACCAGCTTCTGTTTATGATTTTGTTTACTGCTAAGTGAACGTGGTACCAGTATTAATGGTTCATCAGTCAGTTTATTTCTGATTTCCTCTGAAATATCTATGCTGACAGCAGACTGGTGGAGTGAATCCCTGATCGCATGATAGACTTTCCACTCAGAAAACAGATCACTATCGTTTTTTACAGCATCAATCATCGCAATAGCATCCGCATTCTCAAGCTCACCATCCATTAATTCAGATAATTTCTTTTTCACATTTTCACCTCTTGTTACCATCTTTTGTTTTTGTCCGTACCGAGTAAGGGACGCAGTTTTTCAGCCACCGCTTCGCGTGCTCTGAATATTCGAGACCGTACTGTTCCAATCGGGCAATTCATAATATCGGCAATCTCCTCGTAACTTAATCCTTCAATTTCCCTGAGGGTAATTGCCGTTCTCAACTCTTCGGGCAAAGCTTCAAGTGCCTGATTTACGGTTTGGGCAACCTGCTTTCCCATAAGTTCACTTTCGGGTGTATTCACCTCCCGAAGCTGACCGGCACCTTCAAAATTCTCAGCCTCTTCGGCATCAAACCCAGTAATAGTCACAGGTTGCTTACGACCTTGTGATACCAGAAAATTTTTGGCTGTATTAACGCCAATCCGGTATAGCCAGGTATAAAAAGCACTATCTCCACGAAATGAAGCCAGTGCCCGATAAGCCTTAATAAAGGTTTCCTGAGCGATATCTTCCACTTCAGCCGGATCTCGAACAAATCGGGATAACAAACGTGCAAGCCGCCGCTGATATTTGATCACCAGCAGGTCGAAAGCACGCTTATCACCCTGTTGCACTCGCTCCACCAGCTGCTGATCGATTTCACGATCACTCATTTTTCCGGCTGCCAGAGTAAAGAAAATATGGGTTTATTCTATTTGGCAATTCTTAACCTTTTATTT
>JACTML010000050.1 GCA_014584635.1 Nitrosomonas eutropha
TCACCAGCTGCGCCGGTCACAGCGGGAAGATTTCCCGGAGCACGATCGATGGTCTGTCGCGCCAGCCAGGCAAAAGCAAATGCCTCTACCCAATCAGCGTTAATACCCAGCGCATCAGTCAGGCTGATCTGGCAATCCGGCAATTCCTGCCGCAATCGCATAACAAGAAAGTCATTGTGTGCCCCTCCTCCACACAAATAAAGTTCACGCGCTGTTGAGTAATGAACACGTACCGAATCGGCAATTGTCTGCACGGTCAATTGTAATAATGTCGCCTGAACATCTTGCGCAGCTTCCTTTCCGGTCAAATAAGATTGCAGCCAGTCAAGATCGAATATTTCTCTGCCTGTGCTTTTGGGAGGCAGTAAGGAAAAATAGGAAAAACCTGATAAATTCTCCAGCAAGTGATCAATTACCCTGCCTGTCTTGGCCCATAATCCACCTCGATCGTACCGTTCCCCCGTATACTTCAGACACCAGGCATCCATCAGCATATTTCCAGGCCCGCAATCAAATCCGCTGACATCACTTTCAACAGGCAGGCTGGTGATATTGGCAATTCCGCCAATATTGACGATCAGACGGTGAATTTTCGGATGAGAAAACACTGCCTGATGAAATGCCGGAACCAATGGCGCCCCCTGCCCTCCGGCAGCAATATCGCGATTTCTGAAATCCGTTACAACAGTGATATTTGTCAGCTCCGTCAGCAAAGCACCATTTACCAGCTGGATACTGTACATGTTCTCCGGTTGCGGATAGTGTCGAACAGTTTGTCCATGGCAACCAATAGCCACAACCTCTGCAGCAGTAACACCACTTTTTTCAAGCAGCTGCGCGACTGCTTCTGCATATAACCCGGATAGCTGATTATTCAGTAAAGCTGCGCGATGCAATTCGTTTTCACCGCGCTGACTCAGGTTCAGCAGTGCTGATCGCAGTGACGAATCGTAGGGAATGTAACAGGAGTCAATAAGAGAAAATGCTGATGCAGTAAAATTGACCAGCACAGCATCGACACCATCCAGGCTGGTGCCTGACATAATGCCGATGTAATACATTTTTTATTTCCGTGAACTTATTTAAACCAGATAATCGATCAGTTGAGTGCAGCAAAACGGGTATTACGCAGTAAATCGAGTCGGGAGATCAGCTCTCTGGTCTGTTTGTGAAAAACCGCATGATATTTTTTACTGATAGGCTGTGCGGCTGGCATCACGATTCTGGAAGGATCACGCTGAACCCCGTTTACCCGCAATTCATAGTGCAGATGAGGACCGGTTGCCATTCCGGTTGATCCGACGAAACCGATAATATCACCTTGCCTGATACGCGTTCCTTTCTGCAGCTTTTTATCAAATCCGGACAAATGGCCGTATGCTGAGCTGTATTGCGTATCGTGCTTCAGTACAATCAGATTACCGTAACCTTTTTGCCAGCCTTTAAATTCGACCATGCCGTCTGCTGTTGCCATTACCGGCGTTCCCTTTGAAGCGGCATAATCGATTCCTCTATGCGCCCGCCAGCGCTTCAGTATGGGGTGATAACGTGCTTGAGTAAATCCGGAGCTGATCCGGGAGAATTTCAAGGGTGCCATCAGGAATGGTTTGTTCAGACTTTCTCCTTCCGGGGTGTAGTAGCTGCCTTCACCGGCGGATGGCTGAAAGTAGACAGCGCGCTTGGATTTTTCCTTGTTAAACAGTTCTACCGCCAGTACACGCCCCACCTGTGTTTTTCCACCTTCATCCTGGGTGGATTCATAAACAACGGTAAAACGGTCTCCCTTACGGATATCGCGATGAAAATCAATGCTGCTGGAAAATATGTCGATAATCTGTGAAGCGATCGTGCTCGGCAAATCAGCTTTATCAACAGCAGCAAACAAGGATGAATGGATAACTCCCGAACCCACCAGAATACGCGTATCGCCCTCAATTGATTGCTCATTCAGCTCAAACGCATCATCAATTTTTTCAACCTGGAATTGTTCGCCATTTCCGTAAAAGTAGCGCAGTGTCAGCAGCTCTCCATCCGGTCTGGTTTCTGCATGAATAATTTCTCCCGGTTTAAGCTGGCTCATTGCCCGGCTTCCGCGTACTGTATCCAGAAAGCGATTTTTATCCTCCTGACTGATCTCAAGGCGCGCCAGAATGGCGGCAATAGTATCTCCCCGACGGATGCTTTCCTGGTGCCAGAAAGTCATTTCGGGATCAGAAGACGCAAACTTTTCCGGTAACGGTAAAGCGCGAACTATCTTTTTATCGGGTATTTCCTGAAGGGAAGAATCCGGGACAATGCCGAAGGCGGTAACCATTCCGAATAACGGGATGCTGGACAAGAGGGTAATCCAGCGTACTTTTTTTTGTGCGAAAACAGTAAGTTTTTGCGCTAAAATACTTTTTCTTTTACGAGGCGACCGGTAGTAAATCAAAAGCTATCACTCCTATTCGTCTATTGAGAATTATTCAAGTTTAACACGGAAAAGCATAAATAATGACGACTGATTTTTTACTGGCCGGCCGTGTCTGAGTCAATTACCAATCAACTACAGATAATCAAACGAGGGTGTCAAGAGCTGCTGATTGAGGAAGAACTTGTACAGAAACTCTCCAAAAATCAACCGCTGAGGATTAAAGCCGGCTTTGATCCTACCGCTCCGGATCTGCACCTTGGGCATACCGTTTTACTGAACAAGCTACGCCAGCTTCAGGATCTTGGTCACCATATCCTGTTCCTGATCGGTGATTTTACCGGCATGATCGGGGACCCGACTGGTAAAAATACTACCCGCCCGCCGCTGACACGCGAGCAAATTTTACAAAACGCTGAAACCTATGCATCCCAGGTATTCAAGATACTCAGGCCGGAGCAGACGGAAGTGGTTTTTAATTCGACCTGGATGGATCGCTTCAGCGCAGCCGATCTGATCAGACTGGCTTCCACTTACACTGTTGCCCGTATGCTGGAACGGGATGATTTCAGCAAGCGCTATCATGAAAACCGGCCGATTGCCATTCACGAATTTCTTTATCCGCTGGTGCAAGGCTATGATTCAGTCGCATTAAAAGCTGATCTTGAGCTGGGTGGTACTGATCAGAAATTCAATCTGCTGGTGGGACGTGAATTACAAAAGCATTACAGCCAGACACCACAATGTATTCTGACCATGCCGTTGCTGGAAGGGCTGGACGGTGTTCAGAAAATGTCCAAATCGCTGAATAATTACATTGGCATCAATGAATCCCCTGCTGAAATATTCGGCAAGCTGATGTCGATCAGCGATGCTCTGATGTGGCGCTATATTGAGCTATTATCTTTTGAATCACTGGACACCATACATCAGTGGCATCAGGAAGTGGAATCAGGCCGCAATCCACGCGATATAAAGGTGCAGTTTGCGCGGGAAATCGTGACCCGCTTTCACAGTCGAACAGCTGCTATTGAAGCCACACAAGATTTTGAAGCACGTTTTAGCAAGGGAACGCTTCCAGACGATCTCCC
>JACTML010000049.1 GCA_014584635.1 Nitrosomonas eutropha
GGGGCATCTAAAAGTTGATCTGCATGCACAAAAGGATGATGTGCCGAATCCACCGGAAGATACGCTGCTGGCAAGGTTGTGGCCTGCTGTAGCGGCCGACTTTCAAACGCGGCTGAATGAAGCCGGAGGCGCAGATTTACCCATATCTGTTGCAAATGGGGATCTGCAGACGGTTGACCGGATGTGTCTGGCTCCTGTCTGGCAACCGCCTTCGCTACCCGCGGCAGTTGCGGCTGCTATCCATTCAGATGTGGAGATTGCGGTGGAAGATACGGTGGATTTTGACTGGGCGGGCGAACCGGCCCGTCTGGTAGGGATTGTTGTACATCGCTTGCTCCATCGCATCGGGTTGATCGGGATTGAGAACGTACGTCAGCCGGATCTGGAAAGATTTACGCTGGCAGGGCGATCGCTGCTTATGCAATCCGGGATTGCTCCGGGTTATCTGGAGGCAGCTATACAACAGGTTGCACGGGCGCTGAGAATTACCTGTGTGGAAGATGAAACCGGTCGCTGGATTTTGAGCAACCGGCATCAGGATGCCCGTTGTGAGTGGGCGTTATCCGTTACAACAGATCATTCAGCTTCAGTCAGTATCATTGACAGAACCTTCATAGATGCACAGGGCGAGCGCTGGATTATTGATTACAAGACAGGATCCCATGCTGGCGGAGGAATCGAGGCTTTTCTTGATCAGGAGCAGCAGCGTTATCAGTCACAGCTGAATCGCTATGCCAAGGTGGTGCGCTATATGGAGAATCGCCCTGTCCACCTGGCAATTTACTTTCCGTTACTGGGAAAATGGCGGGAATGGATACCAGCAGCAGAGGAAGGAAAGTAAAAGACTTGTTTATTTGATTTCTTCTTCATCCGGCAATTTTCTGGCCTCATCCTCCAGCATGACTGGAATTCCATCCCGAATTGGGTAGGCCAGCCGGTCTGCCTTGCAGATCAGTTCCTGCCGGTCTTTTTTATAAATGAGGGCGCTTTTGCATAACGGACAAACCAGAATGTCCAGGAGTTTTGGATCCATGAATTTTTCTCTCAGCTTCTTAAGTATGATTGCGCGCAGTCCAAGATCAACGCGGTATTCCTGTTGTAAAACCCAGATGCGTTCATCGTGCAGATGGAGACATTTTACTGCATCTTCTTCCGGTATCAGAATGATTTCAGCTTCATCAAACTGGAAGTCTTTTGCCGAAAAATGGTGATCTCCGGAAAAAACGCAAGGAGTAGCCGTTATTCTCAGAAATTTCAGGGTATCCAGAAAATTCTGGATATTCAGGTCACTGGCTACTGCGTGAATCCGTTTGTTTGCAAGCTCTGCTGCGCTGGTAGTCAATTCAGGTTGCAGCAGATTGAAAAAACGTTCCCTGAGCGGCGTGATATAAAACGTTCTGATTTTTTCATCAATATCCGGTATTTGTCTTTGGTGGCCTGCCTGTACGACAGCGTTTGAATGTTTCAGGCGGGCGAAGCTGTCTCGCAGCGGGCCGGCAGGTATAATCAACCCGTTTCCGGAATTGATGACGCTGGTATCAACGATAACAATTTCAAAGTCACGCTGTAAACGCAGATCCTGCAGGCCGTCATTGCATATCAGTACATTGCATTCCTTATGTGCTGCCAGCAGTGCTTTTGCTACCTCTATCCGGTCATGACCGATCCAGACCGGACAAATTTCACGCAAATGGTAGGCAAGTAACAGTGATTTTTCTCCGACAAGCTGGAGGGGGGTATCGATGGTCACGTGCATTGGCGGGTGATAATTATCGGTGTAGCCGTGGCCGATAATCCCGGGTCGTAGCCCGCTCGCTTTCAGCATATTGGCGACCTGAACAATGAGTGATGTTTTGACCGGACTTGTGGTAGTAATGCTGTCAATAACGATCACGGGTACAGGAAGGTGAATCGAGGTTAAAATCGCGCGCCGGTAAAGATGGCGCCGAACAGACTGAAACAGAACGAATAACAGACTGATGGGCCACAATAGAAGATGCAGCGGAGTGATGCGTTGCCAATACAGTTCTGACCAGTTCATGATGCTGTTGCGGTGATTGGGTTCTGAGAATGGTTTGTCATTAACTGTAACATTATCCGGTTCGGCGGCTCAATATTAAATAGTTTTATGACAGGTTACAGGAAGTGATCAATTCGGCACAGTTTTAAAAAACTATCTTAAAATGCCGTTAACACCAAGTAACGAGTAATGATTTTTGTGGAGTAATTATGCAGCATCTCGAAGCAGTCAGAAATATTTTAGGTGACGTACTGAATCTGGGGGAGAGGAAATACTCGCTGACAGCCGATTCCGTTTTACTGGGAAACATACCCGAGCTGGATTCAATGGCAGTGGTTAACGTGATTACTGCACTGGAAGATTATTTTGATTTTTCAGTGGACGATGATGAAATCAGTGCGCAGACTTTCGAGACACTTGGCAATCTGACACTGTTTGTTGAGCATAAATTGTCGAGCTGACCCTGCATGAGCAATCCACCGGCTGAGCCTTTTTTTCTGGATGCTTCACCGGGAAAACGTTTCTGTCTTTATCATCCGCCCGCAGAAAATATATCAGCTAACCAAGCGCTTATCTATCTTCATCCATTTGCAGAAGAAATGAATAAATCCCGACGTATGGCAGCGTTGCAGGCCAGAGCGTTTGCTGCGGCGGGATTGGGCGTATTGCAAATTGATTTGTATGGCTGCGGGGATAGCGAAGGAGATTTTGGAGAGGCTGCCTGGGAAATCTGGAAGGGTGATGTGGCCTGTGCCAGACAATGGCTGATACGCAAAGGGTTTGAGTCAGTTTATTTCTGGGGGTTGCGGCTGGGTGCTCTGCTGGCCCTGGATTATGCTGCAAATGAAGAAGCGGGAATTGATCCGGCAAAATTCGTACTTTGGCAGCCCGTAGTTAATGGCAAATCGTTCTTGACGCAATTTTTACGTTTGAAACTGGTAAGCGGGCTGATGGCAGATGATGCTGCTAAAGTTTCAGGTGTTCAGATCTTTCGTGAAAAACTGGCAGCAGGTGAGTCACTTGAGATAGCGGGCTATATGCTTTCTCCTGCGATGGCAGCGGCGATTGATGCGTTGAGATTGAGTCAGTTGATTGTCAGAAACAGCGGAATTTACTGGTTTGAAATTACACCGGATACCGGACGTGGCCTTTCTCCCGCTGGTGTTGCGGTGGTGGAAACCTGGAACCGGTCAGGTGTTCGTCCGGAGGTGATGTGTATCCCTGGTCTGCCATTTTGGGCAACCCAGGAAATCTCTGAATGTCCTGAATTATTGACAGCAACTGTCGGGATATTTAAATCTTTAAACGAAGGTTCGTCATGATTGTGCAGGAGCGGGCTCTGCGTTTTCGTTGCCAGGATGAGTGGCTTTATGGAATCCTGCATCAGCCGCAGCAGCCTGTTGCGCGTGGTGTGCTGATTGTGGTTGGCGGACCGCAGTATCGTGCGGGCAGTCACCGCCA
>JACTML010000222.1 GCA_014584635.1 Nitrosomonas eutropha
CAGCCTTTATTGATATTTGATCAGCTCAATGAGTTCGATCAGCGGCCGCATTGTTGATTGTATGAGTAATCTCCGAGAAAAGAGCTTGTAAGAGCCTCTTTTTCATTCATTGATATTTTTATGTTTGTGATACTTGACTTTGTTTCCTATGATATCAATAATACAAACAATAATAGTTATCATTTTTGAATTTAATAAAAATAAGAATAAATAATCTTATCGGCCGGATACTTTCTTGTATTCGAGCGGTTGAGCTTGAGAAGCATGACAGTCAATTTTTAGAGCCCAATTCATTGATGATTATCTTCGCAACCATGTATGCCAATGGGGTGTATCTGTACTGTATCTGGTAATTCTTTGCTGCGCGCGGCCGAAGTTACTGCCGGGCAAAAATGGCTTCTGGTGACGTATTGGGATTTACGTCGTGAAGGTGAAATCGAAAAAATCCCTGTTCAATTGATATGGAGAAAACATGAAAGAATCAACGCCTCAGGTATTAAAGGAAACCGGGTTCAAGCCCGCTGCAATTGCAGCAGCAGTCTTGTCCGCTGTCTTGATCATGCCATTGGGGGCCAATGCAGCAAAAGCGGTTCCATACGGTAAATCCGCCATATTCAGCAACCCCACTCCGATTGTCATTACCGATACCTGCCCCAATCCGGACCAACCGGAATGTGCAGCACTACTCGATGTGTACAATCCCGTGCTTCCACCGAACCAACCCGGAGAAATTCAGCAGCTTCCGCCTGAAGTGCCTGTATCAGTGGCCAGCCCTTCTGCGTCAGTGATCGCTGTTCCGGAGGACGCCTTCCGTCCCAAAGCAGTAATTTCTGATATCAGCGTCTATATTCACGATATTCACCATGATTACCTGAACGATGTCGATATTCTGCTGGTAGCTCCCAATGGCCAGTGGGTGATGGTTGCCTCAAATGTGAGTTCTGCGGGCGCCACACCGGAAGGAGATGTGCTGGGTATTAAAGCAGAGGGGTTGAATTGGAGATTCAACGATGCAGCCATCCTGCCACTGCCCCGTTCCGTGCGTGATGATGGTCGTTTGAGTGGCAGAACCAGTAATCCGCTGTACGAAGTAATCTATGATGAGTGGGTAGGTGTATGGTCGGATAAAAGCCTGAGAACTTTCAAACCAACAGACTATGACAATGCGCCGGATGCCGATCATTTTCCGGGTAACGTGGTTCCGGGGGTTAGTACATTCAATACTTCTCGCAACTCTGCCGGTCTGACTCCTTCAACAATACTTGGCACGGTGGTGGCAGATGATCCAAGTACCTATAAAAAAGTACTGAATGGACCTAAATTGAGCGATCTGAACGGGATATCCCCGGCAGGTGAATGGCGTCTGATCGTGGCTGATGAACCCGTATCCGCTGTAGACGCGTCATTACGTGCTATGATCCTGGACATTATGCTGCGTTTGCGGGATGAACACGGAATCTCGTTTTTGTATATCACGCATGATCTGTCAACCGCCTATCAGATTGGCGACGATATGTACGTGCTGTTTCAGGGCATCACGGCTGAGTCGGGAGATACCCGCACAATCATCGAGAACCCAAAACATCCGTACGTGCAGGAATTGATCAGTTCGATCCCTGTGCCCGATCCGAGAACCAAATGGGATACAACCATCCAACTGCCGGATGAGGAGACTATGCGCAAGGAACATATGAACGGATGCCGGTTTTACCAGCGTTGCCCGCATAGAATGAACGCATGTTTGCAGGCACAGCCACCGCGGTTCTCGGTCGGCAGCGAACACCTTGTGGCCTGCTACCTGTACGAGTAAGACGCTTCTTCCTCTATTGTGCGTGACTTCGATGATGCCTCATGCGCCAGCTCCGATCTATCCCACCGGGAGTCCGGCCAACACTTTCTTGCAGATAAACACTCAACCCAACGCCAAATTAGTATGTTGCGTCCATGGACTGAAGGACAAGAAAATATTGGCGCTGCGGTCTGCAGCCCAGTTTGTCGCAGATACTCTCAGCCAGGCCTGATATATCACTCGGAGAAATACGATGAGCTACATAGGGAAATACAAGCCGGACCCCGATTTCCAGCGCTTGCTCACCGTCTTTCGCCGAGAAGGCGAGCCGGATCGTATCCCTTTTCTCGAACTTTTTGCTGACCTGGAGATCATGGAGGATGTCCTGGAGAAGCCGATCCCTCGTTTCGGGCGATTGGAATCACAAGGAGTGAATCGGGAGATGGAGGCGCGCTACTGCGATGCCCACATCGAGTTCTATCACAGCCTGGGCTATGACTATGTGCGCGCTGTCACGAGAGGAGGCGACCTACAGTTCGGTCACATACAACTGGACGACACTGCCAAACTCTCCAAAGGCAAGCGCAGTTGGATTCGCGGGTCTGGTGGGCTTGTCACCAACTGGACCCAATACGAAGCGTACCCGTGGCCCGATTCCCGCGATATAGACTACTGGATGTTGGAGTATCTATCCGGCCATCTGCCGGATGGGATGAAACTTTTGGCCCATAGCGGCAGCATCCTGGAGTCTGTGATGTGGTTGATGGGCTACGAGACCTTTGCGATGAACCTGTACGACCAGCCAGACCTGTTGGAGGTCATGTTTGAACGCGTCGGCCAAATGTACATGGATCGCTGCCACGCATTGAGTCAATTTGATGCTATCGGGGCCATCTGGATTAACGACGATATCGGCCATCGGTCCGGGACCATGATTGCGCCCGATCACCTGCGCCACTACGTATTTCCCTGGTGGAAACGTATCGCCGAATGTATCCACGCTCAGGGCCGTCCTGTACTGCTGCACTCGTGCGGCAAACTGGAGCTGGTCATGGATGAGATCATCGACGATATCGGGGTCGATGCCAAACACTCGTTCGAGGATACAATTTTGCCTGTGACCGAAGCCAAGAAGCTGTATGGAAACCGTGTTGCGCTCCTAGGGGGAGTCGATATCGACTATATATGTCGGCACTCAGAGGAGGAAATCCGCCAATACGTGCGCAACGTAATCGACGTCTGCGGACCGGGAGGCAGCTATGCTCTGGGTACGGGCAACAGTGTGGCTAACTACATCCCCGTCCCAAACTATCTGGCCATGCTGGACGAAGGCCGACGCTATGGAGTCTACTCATGAACAGTCGCGAACGCATTCGTACCATCATAGATGGCGGTGAGCCAGACCGTTGTGGTCTGTGGCTGGGGAACCCCCACAAGGATACGTGGCCGATCTACCTGAAGGCATTTGATCTACCGGACGAGGAGAGCGTGCGCCGTCATTTCCAGGATGATTTCCGCTGGATTCGGCCGGGTGAAAACGACTACAAGCATCCAGAAGGCAGACCGATCTTTGACAATCCACGCAGCGGAGTAGAACTGAGCGCGGGCGGGGTCTTTGCAGACTGCGAGGATGCCCAGGAAGTCGAAGACTTTGC
>JACTML010000156.1 GCA_014584635.1 Nitrosomonas eutropha
ACTGCTTAACGGCCTGAATCAGCTCGAACGCAACACGCGTGATCTGCAGGAAGCGGTGATGTCGATTCGCATGATGCCGATCAGTTTTGTATTCAGCCGCTTTCCCCGAGTAGTGAGAGATGTCGCTTCCAAACTTAACAAGCAGGTCGAACTTAAAACAATTGGCGAAGGCACTGAACTGGATAAGGGGTTGATTGAAAAGATTACCGATCCCCTCACTCATCTGATCCGCAACAGCCTTGATCATGGCATTGAAACACCGGAAAAAAGAAAGGCATTGGGCAAACCGGCTCACGGCACCATCACACTGCGGGCGTCTCATCAGGGAGGCAGCGTTGTTATTGAGGTTATGGATGATGGAGCGGGGCTTAACCGCGAAAAAATTCTGGAAAAAGCACGCAGCCGTGGATTGCCGATAAGCGAGAACATCAGTGATCAGGAGGTCTGGATGCTGATTTTTGAAGCCGGTTTTTCCACAGCTGAAGTCGTTACAGATGTTTCCGGTCGTGGCGTGGGGATGGATGTGGTTAAACGCAACATAGAAGGTCTGGGTGGCCGCGTTGAAATTGATTCCGTGACCGGGCAGGGAACAAAGATCTCGATTCGTTTGCCGCTCACGCTTGCCATTCTGGATGGATTGTCAGTATCGGTGGGAGATCAGCTGTTTATCATTCCGCTGACCTATATCACAGAATCGCTCAAGCCCGCTGTAGAAGATATTCGCACCATACGTGGTCAGGGTCGGGTTGTGCAGGTGCGCGGTGAATATTTACCGGTGATTGCGTTGCACGAAATTTTCAATCTGGAACCGGCGGTACAGGCTATTCATGAAGGCATTCTGGTCATTCTCGACGCCGAGGGCAGCAAAGCTGCCATGTTTGTTGATGCGCTGGTGGGACAACATCAGGTGGTTATCAAAAGCCTGGAAAGCAATTATCGTCGTGTCGCAGGTGTTTCTGGCGCAACCATCATGGGGGATGGCAGTGTTGCTCTGATATTGGACGCCGTGGGGCTGGTTAATGTCACCAAGCAGAAAATGATCCATGCCGCGTAATAAATCGATCAAATTCTTGCGAAAAAAGCCGTTAAAACCGGTATCTGTGTGCATATTACTGAGGAGCTAACCATGTTGTTGACACAAGCCGCAGCAGCGACCACGACCACGACTGCGGGTGAATTACCTGATCCGGTGAGAGGCCTTTCATGCAGCGAATTTCTGATATTCCGGCTGGGAAAAGAGGAATACGGAATTGAAATACTTAAAGTCCAGGAGATTCGCGGTTATGACGCCATTACTCATATTGCCAATGCGCCTGAATTTATTAAGGGTGTGATCAATTTGCGCGGCGTGATCGTGCCGATCGTGGATATGCGTATCAAATTTAATCTGGGTACAGCGCATTACGATCAATTTACTGTGGTGATTATCCTGAATCTGTCCGGACGCATCATCGGCATTGTGGTGGACGGCGTATCTGATGTCATCAATCTGGGTGTGGAGCATTTACGTCCTGCTCCGGAGTTTGGCGGGGTAATTGATACTGAATACATTATCGGACTGGGCACCATGGAAGAACGCATGCTGATTCTGGTGGATATCGAAAAATTAATGAGCAGTACAGAAATGGGTCTGTTGGAACCGGTCGGCAAATAGCTTGGTGAATAGTCGCGTGTATCAATGACTGTGGCGGTGAACACAGTATTTTAAAAGTTAAGTTTTATTTATCGGGAGCAAAAATGTTGCAGAACATGACGATTAAATCGCGGCTGATTTTCATTATCAGCCTGCTGTCTTTGTTGCTGATCAGTGTGGGGGCGGTGGGGTTATTCGGTTTGAATCAATCCAAGGCACAACTGGAAACGATTTATCAGGATCGGGTGGTGGTGCTTGGTCATTTTTCAGAAATTCTGGACAAACTGCAGCAGGTACGTATGCATGCATTGCTGGCGGGTAATTCACGTGATACGGCTGATGCCAGGCAGCGGGCAGGGCAGGTGGTTGAAGAAGATAGGAAAATCAGTGATCTCTGGCAAAAGTTTAGCCAGACCTATCTGATCCCGGAAGAGCAGACGCTGGCCAGTCGCTTTATCGAGCAGTGGAAAGCATATCAGGCCACACGTAATCAGACGCTCAATCATGCCGTCAATGGCAATTTTGATGCGGCAATGGAAAACACACTGCGGGACGCCAGTCCAAAGTATGAAATGGTGCATGACACATTGATGCAGCTGATCGGGCTGCAGGAAAGCGTGACAGCGCAGGAATACGAACAGTTGCAGGCTACCGCCAGCAAGATGATTACAGCGACGATCCTGCTGGCGGTGCTGGGGATTCTGGTGGCCGGAATTATTGGTTCTGTACTGATTCGCGCCGTTAGCCGTTCAATCAATCAGGCAGTACAGGTAGCGGATGGAATCGCGCATGGCCGTCTGGATCAGCATATTGAAGTGACTGGCCGGGATGAGATTTCGGTGTTGCTGAAATCAATGCAGAAGATGGTGGAAGTGCTGAATAGTTTTATTTCTGCCCAGCAGAAAATGCAGCAGCAGCATGAGGCCGGTGCGATCAGTTATCGGATTCCTGCTGGAAAATTTCCGGGCAGTTACGGCGAAATTGCCAATACAGTCAATGATCTGGTGGCAGCACATATTGCCGTCAAGATGCGGGTGGTCGAAGTTGTCACGCATTATGCGCAGGGAGATCTGTCGGTGGATATGGACAGGCTGCCTGGTGAAAAGGCGAAAGTGACGGAAGCGGTAGATAAGGTTAAGTTCAGCCTGCAGGCAGTTAATACTGAAATCGGACATTTGGTGGAAGGAGCAGTGGCGGGTGATTTTTCTCGCCGTGGCAATGCGGATAAGTATCAGTATGAATTCCGTAAGATGATAACCAACCTGAATCAGCTGATGCAAACCTGTGAAACCAGTCTGAAAGATGTTATCCGCATCATGGATGCACTGGCGGACGGTGATCTGACCCAGAAAATTACCCGTGAATATCAGGGGATGTTTGCGCGTATGAAGGAGGATTCGAATACTACAGTAGAGCAGCTTGCCCATATCGTTCAGCAGATTAAGGAAGCTGCCAATCTGATTGGTACAGCCTCAAAAGAGATTGCTGACGGCAATTCAGATTTGTCGCAACGTACAGAAGAACAGGCGGCTAATCTGGAAGAAACTGCCGCCAGCATGGAGGAATTGACCTCAACTGTCAGACAGAATGCGGATAACGCGCGTCAAGCCAATCAGCTGGCGACTTCCGCTTCTGATGTAGCCGTGAAAGGAGGAGAAGTGGTCGGGCAGGTGGTACAGACCATGAGCGCGATCAATGACAGCTCCAAGAAGATTGTAGACATTATCAGTGTGATTGATGGTATTGCATTTCAAACCAATATTCTGGCGCTGAATGCCGCGTGCCGGTGAACAGGGACGTGGATTTGCAGTGGTGGCAACGGAAGTACGCACACTGGCACAACGTTCAGCGGCGGCAGCCCGGGAAATCAAGGAATTGATCAGCAATTCAGTGCACAAGGTTGAGGATGGCACCCAACTGGTGGATCAGGCCGGTAAAACCATGGAAGAAGTGGTGTTGTCAGTCAAACGTGTGACGGACATCATGGGTGAAATCTCGGCGGCTTCCCTGGAACAGAGCCAGGGGATCGAGCAAGTGAATCAGGCCATCACGCAAATGGATGAAATTACCCAGCAAAATGCTGCGCTGGTGGAACAGGCGGCAGCGGCTTCTGAATCAATGCGTGAGCAGGCGGAACAATTGTCGCACGCCGTGGCGGTATTCAAACTGGAGCAGGGAGCCTCTGCTCATGTCAGTAAGACACCGTTTGTCGAACGGCGGGGTCCCAATCGGGCAACCAACGTCAAGCGCCTGCCGCAAGCCAAAGAGAGCAAGAAAACTGCCTCATCGAGCTTGCCTGCCCCGACTTCCACTGGCACGGATGGCGACTGGGAAGAATTCTGAAATGGAACAAAGCACCTGTCTTTGTGAATGTTTCTGTCCTGTCATTGCGACTGCGAGCGCAGTGAAGCAGGAAGCAGTCCAGAAGCAGGTGATGAAGACACTGGGTTGCCGTTCAAGTACTGGGTTGCCACGGCCCAAAGGACCTCGCAATGACAATCTTTTGTGCAATGACGAGGATTTATAGACGGTGATGAATCTGTACGCAGTATGAATAAAACAATCTTTTGAGGAAGCACGATCA
>JACTML010000042.1 GCA_014584635.1 Nitrosomonas eutropha
CGGCAGATGGAAAAAGAGATCGCTGTTTTGCGCTCGAAGCTTGCCGGTGTGCAAAGTGCTGCGCTCATCGAACAGGCGCAGGCAATCAAGGGAATCCAGGTGCTGGCTGTTGCGCTGGAGAATGTCAATGTCAGGACTTTGCGCGAAACACTGGATAATTTCAAAAACAGGCTGAAATCCTGCGTGGTGGTGCTGGGAACGATTGAGAGCGATAAGGTGATGCTGATCGCCGGGGTGACGGATGATCTGACAGCGAAACTTAAAGCCGGAGATCTGATCAATTTTGTTGCGCAACAGGTGGGAGGCAAGGGCGGCGGACGTGCAGATATGGCACAAGCGGGCGGTACGATGCCGGAAAAATTGCCGCAAGCGCTGGCGAGTGTGGCAGGCTGGGTGGATCAGCATCTTTAGATGCCTGTGCTCAAATTTTCACTGAAGGGTGCATTACGGCGTTAAAATTAAACTCAACATGCTCACATACTGTCAGTATGCTCCGCTTTCCCGCTTAATTTTGCCTGGTACTGCCTCCCCTGGTTGAAACTTTGAACGGGCTTCCGGGAGATTTCAGAAAAATTCATGTGCTGTTTTTCTGGGATTTTTTAGCGGCTCTCTGGTGGTTGCGGCAGCGCTGTTTCTGAAAATTTAATCTGACAATTCTATTTAATTATGACAACAACCAAGCATTCCAAATTACTCATTCTCGGATCTGGTTATACGGCGGCGGTATATGCGGCGCGCGCCAATCTTAAACCGGTGCTGATTACCGGGATGGCACAAGGCGGTCAGCTTACGACGACGACGGATGTGGATAACTGGCCGGCTGATGCGGAAGGTGTGCAAGGGCCGGAGCTGATGGAGCGTTTTCTGAAACATGCCGAACGCTTTCAGACAGAAATTATATTTGACCATATTCATACGGCTCATTTGTCAAAAAGGCCATTTGAGCTGATTGGTGATCAGGGAACTTATACCTGCGAGGCGTTGATTATTGCAACGGGTGCTTCGGCAAAATATCTGGGGTTGCCTTCTGAAGAAGCCTTTATGGGAAAAGGTGTTTCGGCCTGCGCAACCTGCGATGGTTTTTTCTATAAAAACCAGGATGTTGCTGTAATAGGAGGCGGAAATACGGCGGTGGAAGAGGCGTTATACCTTTCCAATATTGCCCGCAAAGTGACGGTAGTGCATCGGCGTGACAAATTCCGCTCGGAAAAAATCATGATCGACAAGCTGATGGAAAAAGTGCAAAGCGGCAAGATTGAGCTGGCGCTGGATCATGTGCTGGAAGAGGTGCAGGGTGACGATGGCGGAGTGACCGGTATTCGTATTCGTCATGCGCAGAACGATACGACCCGTGATCTGGGGCTGCAGGGTGTATTCATTGCCATCGGGCATCATCCCAACACGGATCTGTTTCAGGGGCAGCTGGAAATGAGAAATGGTTATATTGTGACGCGCGGCGGTAATGAGGGGGATGCGACCGCAACCAGTATTTCAGGTGTGTTTGCTGCCGGCGATGTACAGGATCATATTTACCGTCAGGCTGTGACCAGCGCGGGTACTGGCTGCATGGCGGCTCTGGATGCGGAAAGATACCTTGAAAAATCCAGCTGAGGGCGATCTGCCTGTACATTTACGCAAAAAAAGAAAGCGTAGTGCATCAACTGGCCAGGGGATCAGCGGTGATGATACCGCTTTGTTCCACGAAGCCATGCAGGGCGTCAAGCCACTGACTAAAACCGGGAAAGTGATACTTTCCCGATCAGAATACAATCCACCGGTTTCGGCTGATGCATCAGCTTTATCTGCTGCTCAGGATCATTTGTTTGACGGTGGCTGGCAATTGGCAGCAGAGGGGGATGAGTGGTCTTTTGTCCGCCCTGGTTTGCAGCGTTATACCTTGAAAAAGCTGCGTCGTGGCTATTGGCCTGTCCAGGATGAGCTTGATCTGCACGGGTTCAATCGAAATGAGGCGCATCGGGCGCTCATCGTATTTCTGAATGGAGTCATTCTGCTGCGATATCGTTGTGTACGGGTTATCCATGGCCGAGGGCTGAGCTCGGAGAATCGCAAGCCGGTACTTAAAGAACGGGTTGGGAGCTGGCTGATACAACTTGATGCTGTACTTGCCTTTTGTCAGGCGCGGCCGGAACAGGGCGGCAGTGGTGCAGTGCTGGTTCTTTTGAGAAATGCGGATAAGTAACCTGTAGCTGTCATCCATGTATATTTATGACCCAAAATAATTTTTGGGAGATACATCAAGCGATGGAATTGTTCTGACTGAATAACAGGAAAAAATGAGAACCCTCACAAAAGAAATGCAGGCGAATCTGTCGCCTGAAAAAGCGGTGCAGCTGTTAAAGGATGGAAATCAGCGGTTTGTTGATAATCTCAAGTTCAACAGGAATTTTTTACAACAGGTAAATGAAACTTCTGACGGTCAATATCCTTTTGCCGTTATTCTGAGCTGTATTGACTCGCGCACTTCAGCAGAGCTGATATTCGATCAGGGGTTGGGTGACATTTTTAGCTGCAGGATAGCGGGTAATGTGCTGAATGACGATATATTGGGAAGTATGGAGTTTGCCTGCCGTCTTGCGGGTTCGAAAGTGGTTGTAATACTTGGGCATACCAAATGTGGCGCCGTCAAAGGGGCATGCCACAACGTCAAGCTGGGTAATCTGACTGCTTTGCTGGATAAATTGCATCCCGCAATAGAGGAGGCCTCCCAAGGGAAGTCTGATTGCGATACATCGGATCCGGTATTCATGAAAGAAGTCGGACGCCTGAATGTGCATCATGTTATGAGCGAAATACCCAAACGCAGCCAGGTTCTGGCTGAAATGCTGAAAAGCAGTGAAATTGCCCTGATTGGGGGCATGTATGATGTGGATACGGGAAGAGTCAGTTTTTACGAAGAATAGCAAATAGCATTGACGCGCCGGTTTTGCTGGCTGATGGTAAACGCCAGAGGAGGCTGTGGCCATGCCTGAGCGGGTGATTGCCCAGGTGATGAACATCGGTGATTACTCTGACGTTCAGATTCTGGTCGCGCAAGCAGGGGAGGAGGTACTTCGTGAAGTTCTGACACATGCGGAAGCCGGTCAGTTTAATGAGCGTTCTTGGGCGTATTGGCACTACCGCCTTGATCTGGCTGACGTGGATCAGGTACCGGCCTTACCTGTGCGGAAGTTTACGTGACAGGCCGGTTCAAACCTCGTATGGACGTATTGCCCCCTGACCAGAAGCGCCTGTGGCCGGAGCTCATTCATATTCCAAACCTCGGGTTTACTCTGTACGGCGGTACAGCCATTGCACTTCGATTGGGGCATCGCCATTCGGTTGACTTCGATTTTTTCTTGGAAAAGCCGCTTGATCGGAATGCTATCAAGGTGGCTTTCCCATTCATGGCGCATTCTACGACACTGCAAGATCAAGATGACACCTGGGTTGTGCTTATTCCTCCTGGAGATTCAGAGCACGAACACGTCAAGGTTTCTTTCTTCGGTATGATTACTTTCGGGCGGGTAGGAGAGCCGGATTTTACCGATGACGGTGTTTTGCGGGTGGCATCTCTGGACGATTTGATGGCGACCAAGGTCAAAGTCGTGCTCCAGCGTGCTGAGGCTAAGGATTACCGTGACATCGCTGCAATGATCGATGCTGGTGTGAGTTTGTCACGCGGACTCGCGTCGGCCCGGCAGCTATACGGATCAAATTTTCAACCGAGCGAGAGTCTGAAAGCACTGGTCTATTTCAATGACGGTGATTTGAGAATGCTGACTGCTGACGAAAAAAAGACGTTGGTCGATGCCGTGAAAGTTGTACGTGATCTTCCTGATGTGGTGTTGCGCTCGAAATCCTTGAGTGGTTCGGTTTGATCAGGTTTTTATAAGCCCAGTTTAGTCAAAAGATCGTCAACCTGATTCTGGTCAACGTATACACCATCCTGTTTTTGCGGGCTGGTGACAGGGCCGTTCAGTAAACTGTTTTTTTGCTTAGTTACAGTTTCCTTCTTTCCCAGATTTTCATTAGCCAGTAACTGCTGTATCTCCTGTTCAGCAGTTTCAATTACGCGAGCGATTTTTTGTATGACCTGGCCGGTCAGGTCATGAAAGTTTTGAGCCATCATAATCTCGGTAAGGCTGGCTTGCGCGATGTTTGTTTGTTTGGGGATCTCGTCCAGAAAATCCAGTGTTTGTCTGAGTGCATTGTCCAGGGAAGGGTGGCTCCCGATGGCAGCAGCAGTGGCTTCAGGCAGCTGCTGCCACAGTCCGTGTAAATGAGCAGCATTTATTGCGAGATTCTTCAGAACGGGCTGAGCGTTTTCTATTGCCTGTAAAGAACATTCCGCAGCTTGTGTCGTTTTACTGACGACATAGGCCAGCCCTTCCTTGCTGCCGGATATCTCGATACCTGTCTGTTGCAGGCGCTGATCATGGCCGAGTTCAGTCAGGCAATTGTGCAGCATCTGGGTAAGCTGTCCAAAATGATCAATAACGTTCTTGCTGGTATCCAGACTGTTATTCATCTTAGTAATTGGTACCTTCAAAGGACGGACAGGGAAAGGCGGCTTAAGCGTGGACAGCTGCCATGTTCTGGAGAATTTTGTTTAGTTTTTCGTCCAGTGTTGCTGCTGTAAAGGGTTTGACGATATATCCATTGGCACCCGCCTGAGCGGCTGCGATGATATTTTCCTTTTTCGCTTCGGCAGTAACCATTAATACCGGAATGTCCTTCAGTACGTCGTCTGCGCGGACATTTTGTAACATGGTTAATCCATCCATATTGGGCATATTCCAGTCTGAAACAATAAAATCGAAGCTGCTATCACGCAATTTTTTTAAGGCCATAGCGCCGTCCTCGGCTTCTTCAACGTTATTGAAACCGAGATCCTTGAGCAGGTTGCGAATAATTCTGCGCATGGTCGAGAAGTCGTCCACTACCAGAAATCTGAGGTTTTTATCAGTCATTGCGTTTTCTCCGTAAGTAACTTTGCCTTGGGCGGGTTCTTATATACAAATATCTGTAGTTGTTTTAGGAATCTCCACAAAACTGTCTGCGTTGTCATTTCCGCGTTAAAAGTCAGCTCAGATGCTCATTTATTCCGTATAAACTTCGCTTCTTCGCTGGTTTTTGCCTTGAACTGACTGCCTCATTAATGTTTTACAGAAGTTCCTTTATCGGGCGAGTCAAAATCTCGCGTTTTAATAAACGGTCCGGCGAAAAAATACTTGAATGGATTTTTAACGCACAGACAAAACTGTGGTCGCCGGATTGTTGCTGGTTTAGGGAAATAAAGACGCTGGCCGAGAATGAGTCAGATGGTTGCAATATCGTGATGCGGATATTCGAGTGCTACGAGATCGGAGGCTTCATTTAGTAAAAATTGTTTGAAAACACTGGATATTTTGGAAAGGCGCTTGTTTTTCTGAT
Organism: Nitrosomonas eutropha; assembly: GCA_014584635.1. Taxonomy (GTDB): domain Bacteria; phylum Pseudomonadota; class Gammaproteobacteria; order Burkholderiales; family Nitrosomonadaceae; genus Nitrosomonas; species Nitrosomonas eutropha_B. Next base: position 5,434 of record JACTML010000042.1, read on the forward strand.
GCACGACATTCCAGTGCCGTATGATCGGAAAGCCTTGTATATCAAGGATTTTCAGGCGTTTGGCTTCAAGCTCCAGTCGGATGGTGTGGAGTGACATAATTCCAAGCCCCATTCCGGCCTGAATGGCCTGTTTGATAGCTTCTGCGGTATCCGCTTCCATTCCTTTATGAATGCTGACCTTTTCACGGGCGAAGAAGCGTTCCATTGCGTTTCTGGTGCCGGAACCGGGTTCCCTGACAAGAAAGATTTCCTGTTCCAATTGCTTGACCGGAATTTGTTTCTGGCTGCAAAGCGGGTGATTGGGTGGAGCAACGATAACAAGCGGATTTTTCATGAATGATTCGGACGTGATATCCAATCCTTCCGGTGGCTGCCCCATGATTGCCAGATCCATCATGTTATCTGCCAGTTGCCGGAGAACGCTTTCGCGATTGGAAACATGCAGGCTGATGGTAATACCAGGATAGCGCTGGCAAAATTTGGCCAGAAGATTCGGCACGAAATAATTGGCTGTGCTGACGACCGAAATGCTCAGTTTTCCCCGGTCCAGGCCCTTCAGCTCATCGATTGCCAGTTCCATATCGACCAGTTGCTGTGTGATGCCACGACTGTAATGAAACAGCTCCTTTCCCGCTTCCGTTAAATGGACGCGTTTACCTATTTGTTCAAATAGCGGTAACGCGACCATTTCTTCAAGTCGCTTGATTTGAATGGAGACTGCCGGCTGGGTTAAATGCAGTTCCTCGGCTGCGTGTGTGAAATTGAGGAGGCGTGCCACTGATTCAAAAATCTTGAGCTGATGCAAGGTAATATGTAGCATGATTGTGCAGGTACACGATTGCTATGTATAAGCAAAAGTATATTGTAACAATTATAATTATTAATTTTAACTTATGATTTGTGCCGTGATATAGTTCTTCTCGCAGTTTAGATTAATTTTATTAACGCAGTATATCCATCGCAGTTCCAAGTGATGGATGCATTTTACAAGGAGATTGTAGAAATGGCTGTTAAAAAATATGATGCGGGTGTTAAAGAATACCGCTCAACTTATTGGGAGCCGAATTACAACGTGCTCGATACGGATCTTTTGGCCTGTTTTAAAATTGTTCCTCAACCTGGTGTTGATAGAGAAGAAGCCGCTGCTGCGGTAGCTGCTGAATCCTCAACCGGAACCTGGACAACGGTCTGGACCGATCTGTTGACCGATTTGGATTATTACAAAGGCCGTGCTTACAAAATTGAAGATGTGCCTGGCGACGATAGCAGCTTCTATGCTTTTATCGCATATCCAATTGACCTGTTTGAAGAAGGTTCTGTCGTTAACGTACTGACTTCATTGACGGGTAATGTGTTTGGATTTAAAGCCGTCAGGTCGCTACGTTTGGAAGATGTACGCTTCCCAATAGCCTATGTGAAAACCTGCGGTGGCCCTCCTAACGGTATCCAGGTTGAACGTGACATCCTCAATAAATATGGTCGTCCATATTTGGGTTGTACGATTAAGCCAAAATTAGGTTTGTCAGCTAAAAATTATGGCCGTGCAGTATATGAGTGCTTGCGTGGTGGTCTCGACTTCACCAAAGATGATGAGAACGTCAACAGCCAGCCATTCATGAGATGGCGTCAACGGTTTGACTTTGTGATGGAAGCCATCCACAAGGCTGAACGTGAAACCGGTGAGCGTAAAGGTCACTACCTGAATGTGACTGCGCCGACCCCTGAAGAAATGTACAAACGTGCTGAACACGCCAAAGAATTAGGCGCGCCGATCATTATGCACGACTACATTGCTGGTGGTTTCTGTGCGAATACAGGGTTGGCTGACTGGTGTCGTGATAACGGTATTCTGTTGCACATTCACCGTGCTATGCACGCTGTGATTGACCGTAACCCGCACCACGGTATCCATTTCCGTGTTCTGGCCAAATTACTGCGTCTGTCAGGTGGTGACCATCTGCACTCTGGTACCGTGGTTGGTAAACTGGAAGGCGATCGTGAAGCAACATTGGGCTGGATCGACATTATGCGTGACAAATTCATTAAGGAAGATCGTTCACGCGGCATTATGTTTGATCAGGATTGGGGTTCAATGCCAGGTGTGATACCTGTAGCATCAGGTGGTATTCACGTTTGGCACATGCCTGCCCTGGTAACCATCTTTGGTGATGATTCATGTCTCCAGTTTGGTGGTGGTACATTGGGACACCCATGGGGTGCTGCTGCCGGTGCTGCTGCTAACCGTGTTGCACTGGAGGCATGCGTTGAAGCACGTAACCAAGGCGTAGCAATCGAAAAAGAAGGAAAAGCTATCCTGACTGAAGCCGCTAAACATAGTTCTGAACTCAAGATTGCCATGGAAACATGGAAAGAAATCAAATTTGAGTTCGATACAGTGGACAAACTGGACGTAGCTCACAGGTAATTTAGTAACCCTCCTCGTGTATTACAAGTATGCACGAGGGATGCGATCACTCACATGGAGTTAAATGTATGTCAGAAGTAATTGATTATAAGAGCCGTTTGTCTGATCCGGCGAGTCGTAAATTTGGTACGTTTTCTTATTTGCCTGTGCTGGATAAGGATCAAATCAGAAAACAGGTTGAATATATTGTGAGAAAAGGCTGGAATCCAGCTATTGAACATACTGAGCCTGAATTTCTGATGAGTAACTATTGGTATATGTGGAAGTTGCCAATGTTTGGGGAAACTGATGTAGATCGTGTGCTGGCTGAAGCAGAAGCGTGCCATAAAGCCAATCCGAACAATCATGTACGTTTGATGGGTTATAACAACTTTAATCAAAGCCAAGGTACAGCGATGGTAGTTTATCGCGGTAAAACGGTTTGATAATCAATCTGAGTACGCAGTAAGGGTTTCTGGATAACAGACCCTCCGTTACTGCAAGGTAGCGGAGGGTTTTTTTGTCTGGAGTTTGTTCGAGGTTTCAGTCAGATGAGACAGTCCCAGGCAAAGTTAAACAAGAAAGCGGAGCATACTCACAGTATGTGAGCAATTGCGTTCAATATTAGCGCCGTAGTGTGCCCTTCAGTGAGAGTTTGAACGGGTTCTAATGGCTGAATTATGTTTTCAAAATATGCTGGAGAAGAAATGAGCGACGTTATCAAGCAGTATCTTGTCAAGAATGAGCCATATTATCGCTCGGTTGCGGATGAAGTGGCGCTGTATGAAGCGGCCTATTCTGTGCGCATGCCGATGATGCTGAAGGGTCCTACCGGATGCGGAAAAACCCGTTTTGTTGAATATATGGCGTGGAAATTAGGTAAGCCGTTGATTACCGTAGCATGTAACGAGGATATGACCGCTTCGGATCTCGTCGGTCGTTTTTTGCTGGATGCCCAGGGAACACGCTGGCAGGATGGGCCGCTAACGACAGCAGCCCGTTATGGCGCAATTTGTTATCTGGATGAAGTGGTGGAAGCACGGCAGGATACTACAGTGGTTATTCACCCGCTGACGGACAACCGCAGGGTATTGCCGCTGGAAAAGAAAGGTGAGTTGGTGGGTGCTCATCCCGATTTTCAGCTGGTGATTTCGTATAACCCGGGCTATCAGAGTTTGATGAAGGATCTGAAACAGTCAACCAAACAGCGTTTTGGCGCACTGGATTTCAGCTACCCTGAAAGCAAAATTGAAACAGAAATTGTTTCGCATGAAACGGGTGTGGATCCGGCTGTTGCTGGCAAGCTGGTTTCGATTGCTGAGCGCGCACGTAACCTCAAAGGACACGGGCTGGATGAAGGGATCTCCACACGTATGCTGATTTACGCCGGTAATCTGATTGCTAAAGGTGTCAATGTGCATGCAGCGTGTCGCATGGCGCTGGTTCGCCCGATTACGGATGATCCGGATATGCGTGATGCACTGGATGCGGCAGTTGTAACATTTTTTGAAAAATAGGATTCCGTATTAACTTTCTACAGGATACGTCATGAGTGTAAATCTGGCAGATTACAGCGAATTGCTGGAGTCTTTGGAGGCCGAAACCAGGTCTTTACTTGAAAATACCTGGCATGACGCGGCCAGAATACTTTCTCCACGCGGGATAGATAATTATTTGAAGGGAGCCTCTGCTATACAGGGGCTCGGGCGCGGTCGCACCCTGACTGATGCCTGGATTAACAGCGTTCCCCGCGTGGCGAAGGAGGTGGGAGATGACGTTGTCAGTGATCTGGCAACGTCTTGTCTGATGCTGGCTTCCAAGACATCCGGTTCTGTTATCGAGATGATTATTGTGACTTCGGTTACTGCAGCCGGCCGGCTGGGAGATCCGGCTCTGTTTCGTAATTATCTGCAATTTCTGAATACACTCATTGCGCAGGCTCCCCGGGGTATCCGCCCCATGCTGGATAATCTGGATGTGCTGTTCAATCAGCTGACGCTGGGTGGGTTGCGACGCTGGGCAATGTGGGGTGCACATGCCCACCGGACGGATTATGAGGCACAGATTCAGTATTTCGGTCTGCGTTCCTCAGAATCTCAGGCGGTACTGCAACAGGAACGCAAGGGTACATTATTCGTTGATATTCAGCGGCGTATCAATATTTATCTGCGCGCTTTATGGGGACGTGATTTTTACATGCGCCCGACGTCAGGCGATTATGAAAACCGGGAGGGTTATCGCCCGTTTATTGAGGACTACATCATTCACTTGCCGGATGCGTTTGATGCGTATGGCGATATTCCTGCCAGTGAGGTTTATCGTGCTGCTGCAGCACATGCCGCTGCACACCTTGTGGAAACCAGACACCCGATTTCTGCTGAATCATTGAATCCGTTACAGATGGCAGTTATCTCTGTCATAGAGGATGCACGGGTGGAAGCGCTTTCCATTCGTCGCTTTCCGGGGTTGCGGCGTATCTGGTCGTCGTTGCATACTGCAACACCTGAACAGAATGCAACAATAGGAGATTATCTGAATCGCCTTGCACATGCGCTGATTGATCCGGGTTACCGGGATACGGATGACTGGGTTATTCAGGGACGATTGTTGTTTTACAGAGTGCAGGATCGCCTGGATGATAACCAGATATGCTGGGATATTGGCGTCCAGCTTGCCCATGAAATCATGGCCAAGAAAATACCGTTTAACCCGAGAACAGACGTGCTGACAGCGCCGTATCTGGATGATAATCGTTACTTCTGGGAGTTCGAGGAATTTGATTTTGAGCGCTCCATCGCAGCCGGCTATGAACCTCCCAAGCAGGTGCGCAAGCATGTCAGTGTGATGGAGTTTATCAACGAACTGGATGTTGAATTTGCCGGAGATGATGCCCAGGAAATCTGGGTGTTGGGAACAGAACTCTTTCCTTATGAAGATTATGGTGTTTCTTACAACACCCTGGAAGGAAAAGAGCCAGTGGCTTCTCCCATTCATTATTCGGAGTGGGATTATCAGATTCAGCTGGAGCGTCCGTCGTGGGCAACGGTTCAGGAGAAACGTGCAAAACCCGGTGATATTCAGATCATTAATGATATTGCCGCCCAGTATAAAAAAGAAATTCATCGCATGAAATTTCTGCTGGATGCGATGCAGCCGCAAGGCGTGCAGCGTATCCGCAAGCTGGAAGATGGGGATGAAATTGATATCAACGCGGCCATTTCTTCGTTTATTGATATCCGCATGGGGTTATATCCGGATCCGCGCGTGATGATGCGTGCTGTACGCAAAGTGCGTGATATATCGGTATTGGTATTGCTGGATTTATCTGAGTCTACTAACGACAAAGTAGAAGGCCATGATTATACTGTGCTGGATTTAACACGCCAGGCAACGGTATTGCTGGCAGATGCCATTAACCGGGTGGGAGATCCGTTTGCCATTCATGGGTTTTGCTCGGATGGGCGGCATGATGTCCAGTATTCTCGCTTCAAAGACTTTGATCAGCCGTATGATGAAATTCCCAAGATGCGGATTGCCGGTATGGAAGGTCAGCTGTCTACCCGCATGGGTACGGCAATACGTCATGCGAGCCATTTCCTCAAGTTGCAGCATTCCGCCAAGAAGCTTTTGCTTGTCATTACCGACGGTGCACCGGCGGATGTGGATGTGCGTGATCCGCAGTATTTGCGGTTTGACACTAAAAAGGCGGTGGAAGAGGCAGGTCGTTCCGGAATATCGACGTACTGTATGAGTCTTGATCCGCATGCGGATCAGTATGTATCGCGGATATTTGGTATGCGTAACTATATGGTGGTGGATCATGTGATGCGACTGCCTGAGAAATTACCCATGTTGTATGCGGGATTGACCCGTTAATCTGTCAGAGGATGATTTTTTATGAGTGAACAGGTTTACTCAGGGATAGATCAGGATATGGACGGTGGATTAACTCCATTGGGGCGTATGGTGATTGATGCATGGGTGTTCGGGATATTGCCCGAGAGTGAAACCTGTGCAGGATGGGATATGTCGCAAATGCAGGTACTTTATGAGGAAGTATACGCAGCATGGGAGCCTTACGCGCATCTTCCCAGTCTTTTACCACCGGAATTGCGCCAGCGGCATACTGTTATGTATGAACAGAGAATTACTGTTGCCAGAAACAGTGGCTGGAATACGGATCTTAGCGACGAATCCTGAGCATGTTTTCTGGCAATCAGCTAATTTAGATAGCTTAAGTACTGATTTTAAAAAGATATGGCGATTGCTGAGTAACCTTTACTGTTTTGAAGCGGTTCAGCAACTGTCCAAACTGCGCGATTTTCTGTTCAATCTGGGCAACTGAGATCTCAGGAAAACGGTGGTTATGGTAAGCCAGTCGGTTGGGCCCGGGACGGCGCATATATAACTGGGTTAACGTAGCTTTCAGGTTGGAAAGTGCCCAGCCTGCCAGATATTGCGCGGCAGAACTCGCTGGAGGTTGGGATTGATTGTAGCCATTGGCTTCCAGTACGTCGATGATGCGTTCGCATGCCAGGCGGTCCTGCTGGGCAGCCAGGTAATAATCAATCAGTTTCTTGCGTTCTTCTCCATCAGCAACACTCTGTTCCCCCTGCAAGATCCGGGATAATGTCTCTGTCAGTTCGTCGAAATTAAACGACTGGTAGCTGAGTTTTGTAGGTAATCCCTGAAAATCATAGTCGTAATACTCATCGAAACAAGCCAGGTAGGAAATGGCAGGTACACCGAGTGCATAAGCTTCCAGCCCGGTTGTACAGCCGTTGTGTATCATTGTTTTTGAAGCCAGCAGCCAGGGAACGACGTTGCCTTTGTTGATCACCTTGACCCGCTGGCATTGCGCTGCGATGTCATGGTAAATCTGCTGATTTTCACTTGGGTGTGGACGAACGACAATGGTTACATCGGGGAAAGCATGTTCTAATGCCGGTATGAGTTGTTTGAAACTTTCCATGATGGCTTTTTTGTGATGCCATAGTCCTTCAGCGAACGCATCGCTCATCCCGATTCCGCCTTGCCCGCGACGATCCGTTTTTTCCCCATCCTTGGTTGGAATAAAGAGCCCTACACTGGGGATAAAAGGATTGACGTTGGTAAAGTTGGTGTTGATCAGAACGAAGTCACCATAGGTTTTTCGCAGTTGTTCCACTTCTTCGGAAAAATAGGCGCGCAATTCCGGCCGTAAGATATCGCCTCGCGGATTGCCCGTTATGTGGATAGGTAAATTTTCCGGAAGCTGGGGATACTGCTTGATCAGCTCAAAATTTTCCTGTCCCCAGACGAAGAAATGTGAAACATTTTTCATGGTAATGGGTGACAGTCTTAATGAGTAGTAGGTGTCTGCGGGCGGATGAACCAGCGCTTCCTCTTCCCAGGCAATAATTTCGTGACCCAGCATGCGCAAAATCCGAAACATGGAATTACTCAGCCTGCGCATGCTTTTTGCAAGATAGATACCGCGCGGTAGCGAAGCAGCTTCAAAATGGATATACGCGCGCGAACCGATGACAACCGGAAACCCGCGTTCCGCTGCTACGCAAGATAGCAGAAGTTTTGCATCCAGCTCACGAACCTGATTTTCAACGGGGATGATAAGGGTTGATGCCGCAGTCATATTCCGAAATTTCCATCAAAAATAATCTTATTATCATATATTGGTCATATATGCTAATGTTTTTACGTTGTTTTCCGGAAAACTGCTTTCGCCGCTATGAGTGACTGGTAGAGTGTTTGGGTTGAAATTTGATTACTTTTGCCGGGTCATGGGGTGCCTGTTTTGCCGTGAGTGCATAGAGTGCCAGCGGAAATTCCCTTTGCAGTCGAAGCATGGTTTCTGTCTGATCTTCTTTGTAGTAAACAGCTTCGTATTCAACAGGCTGATCAAGTGATTCACGTTCATGTGAATGAAAGTTTTGCCAAGCGATGTCTACCCAGCATTTACGTTCACCATCAACAAATACAAATTCCTCGCGATCGATAATTGCCAGGTATTGCATGCTTCGAATCGGGATGAACAGGCTTTTTGCGCCACAACGGGCAAACAGCTGAATAGCCAGGTTGTAAGTGGTTGCAGGTAATGTCCGTTTTTCCCGCTTGATTTCCGGATCGCGATAGCAAGTGATTTCCATGATTAATATCCTCGATGAATGGTTTGATAATCGTCACCGGTTAAATATAAATAGTGACAATTTTTCAGCGGATATCGTGAAATTCCTGAGTCATCGGGTAAACGATTTTACCTTTTCAGAACCTGTTCGCTATCTCACTGAAGGGTGCATTACAACGTTAAAGTTGAATTTAAAGTGTTTGCATATTGTGAGTATGCTTTGCTTTCTTGTTTAATTTTGCCCGGTACTGCTTCCCTTGATTGAAACCTCTTGGATAGGTTTCAAGAGGCTTCCTGGCGAATTATTTGCAGGATACTGCGCCTGTTTTTCGTGCTTTAACTTCCTGTTTGCTTGCTTTGTGGAAGATTGTCGGATGGGAGACAGCCAGAACTCAATCATTAACTTTAAAGGATTGTATCGCGATTTCAAATTGTTTGGGCGGAGTCTTGTCAGGGGCGGTATTGCGCAATTATGTCTGCAGATTTTTCGCTGTATGTCCAGGGAAAATTATCCGTATGGCGTATTCGTGGTTTTTGATGATTCTTGGCGGGATGGATCAGGTTCAACCAGGCATTGCATCTGACAGATGCCTGTATCTGTTGAATAGAGGCTTTCGGATTATATGGTCGGGGTGAGAGGATTTGAACCTCCGGCTCCTGCGTCCCGAACGCAGTACTCTACCAGGCTGAGCTACACCCCGATGAAGAAATTTATTGAAAAAATGACATTGATAAAGGAATTTTTCCAGTGATACTGACTGATAATCCCGAGAATATTAATAATTCCTGGAGACCGCAAACTCCGCTAATTCTAACAAACATTGCTTGTAGATAGAATCACGGAATGAGGAGATTGCGGAGATAGCTATGCCGGCTTCTTTTTGCGCACATTGCCTGGCGTAATCCAGTGCGCCAGTTTGCTGAATAATTCTGAGTACTGGTTCAAATCCATCTGTTCCGCCCGTTTCAATAGCATGGCGAACAGTGTTCACCTGATCAGGCGTGCCAGCGCGCATAGCGAAGATGAGTGGCAGAGTTGGTTTGCCTTCTGCCAGGTCATCTCCCAGATTTTTGCCGGTTTCGTGATCATCACCGGAGTAATCCAGCAGATCGTCTACCAGCTGGAATGCTGTGCCTAAATGTATCCCGTATGTGGCCAGTGCTTCTTCTTCATCTGGCGTGGAACTCCCCAGTATTGCGCCCAGTCGTCCAGCCGCTTCAAAAAGTTTGGCTGTTTTGAAGCGGATAACCTGCAGATAGTTTTCCTCTTTGACATCCGGATCGCGGCAATTGAGTAATTGCAGTACCTCGCCTTCGGCAATGGTGTTGGTTGCATCAGCCAATACTTCCATAACACGCATATTGCGTATTTCCACCATCATCTGGAAGGCACGTGAGTATAGAAAATCTCCCACCAGAACGCTGGCGGCATTGCCGAATAAAGCATTGGCAGTGGCCTGATTGCGACGCAGCTGGGATTCATCCACTACGTCGTCATGTAACAGAGTTGCAGTGTGGATAAATTCGACAACAGCAGCGAGGTTATGGTGATGCGTTCCTTGGTAATTGAATAACCCTGCAGCGAGAATGACCAATGCCGGCCGTAACCTTTTGCCACCGCTGTGAATGATGTATTCGCTTACCTGTCGAATGAGAATAACTTGAGAATGAAGTTTCTGCTGAATAACGTTATCAACCTTGCCCATATCCCCGGCAATAACGTTTCTGATTGACTCAATTGACACAATGACTCCCTGAAGAAACCGCTATGGTAGAAATGTCTCTGCCCGGGTGTCAAGGATTCTTGTGGTGAGGGTTTGTCGAAGTATGTGTTGATAACGTATTGCCATGGAACTTCCGTTGATTGAGGCGGTATAACTTCCGCTATAATTAACCAATTTTGAATTGGCGTCATCAGGATATCTTTTCATGCAACTTTTTGCTTTTGGTGTCAACCATCATACAGCACCTTTGGATATACGCGAGCATGTGGCTTTCACGGAAGAGTCAATGCAGCATGCGCTTCATGACCTGGTAGGACATCAGCCGGTTAAAGAGGCGGCCATCGTTTCAACGTGCAATCGTACGGAAATATACTGCAATACCGATGCACCTGATAAGGCGATTGGCTGGCTGGCTGATTTTCATCAGCTGCGCACCGGTGATCTGGAGCCTTATTTATACAAATTGCCAAAGGAGCAGGCGGTAAAGCATGTGTTTCGTGTGGCCAGCGGGCTGGATTCCATGGTACTGGGTGAGACCCAGATACTGGGTCAGATAAAAAATGCTGTGAAATCGGCAGAGGAAGCGGGGACATTGGGATTGCTGCTGCACAAGATGTTCCAGCGAACTTTCTTTGTTGCCAAAGAAGTGCGTACTTCTACGGAAATAGGTTCCTGCTCGATTTCAATGGCCGCCGCAGCGGCACGCCTTGCCGAGAGAATCTTCGGCGACATCAGCGAACAAAAGGTGCTGTTTATCGGCGCTGGTGAAATGATCGAACTATGTGCCGCCCATTTTGTTGCCCGGCATCCTCAGCATATAACGGTTGCAAATCGTACTGTAGAGCGGGCAGAGACTTTATCAAGACGCTTTAACGCCCGCCCGATTTCTCTGGGTGAATTGCCGGATCAGCTGGCACTGCATGATATTGTGGTCACTTCGACAGCAAGCCCGTTACCGATACTGGGCAAGGGCATGCTGGAACGTGCTGTCAAATTACGCAAGCATCGTCCGATTTTCATTGTTGATCTGGCGGTGCCTCGAGATGTCGAGCCGGAAGTGGCCGAGCTGGACGATGTGTTTCTCTATTACGTTGATGATCTCGCTGATATTGTCAGGGAGGGGCTGGACAGCCGTCAGGGGGCTGTGACGCAGGCCGAGACAATCATCGATTCCAATGTCATGGATTTTATGCACTGGGTCGCCACACGGCAAACCGTTCCGACAATTCGTGCGTTACGTGATCAGGCGGAGCAGTTTCGTCAGCATGAGCTGAGCCGTGCGCATAAACTGCTGGCTAAAGGAGAAGACCCTGCAAAAGTACTGGAATGGTTTAGCAATGGATTGACCAATAAATTTCTGCATTCCCCTTCTTCTGTTCTCAATCAGGCAGCCAATGATGAGCGCGGACAGCTGATCGAGCTGGTTAACCGGTTGTATCAGTTGCGCCATCCGCAATGAATAAAGGGATTATCGACCAGCTTACCCGGCTGAGTGTCCGTCTGGAAGAGCTGGATAAACTGTTGAGTAACGAGAGGATTACGGTTGATCTGGATAATTATCGCAAGCTCTCGCGTGAACGATCGGAAATTGAACCGGTAACCGGGCTTTATAACGTTTATCAGCAGATTGAACAGGATTTGGCTACAGCTCGGGAAATGTGCGCAGATCCGCAATTTCGGGATTTTGCCGAAGCCGAAATTGAAGCCGATAAACAGAAGCTGGCGGGTATTGAAACTGAAATACTCAAACTGCTGTTGCCTAAGGATCCGAATGATGAGCGCAATATTTTTCTGGAAATACGCGCCGGCACGGGAGGGGATGAATCTGCTTTATTCGCGGGCGATTTATTTCGGATGTACAGCCGTTATGCGGAACGGGAAGGATGGCGCGTGGAAGTGGTTTCGCAAAGCCCTTCTGAGGTGGGAGGATATAAAGAGATTATTGCGCGGATTATTGGTCATGGCGCCTATTCCAGGCTTAAATTTGAATCAGGGGCGCATCGTGTACAGCGTGTTCCGGTAACTGAAACTCAGGGGCGCGTGCATACATCGACCTGTACAGTAGCCATCCTGCCGGAAGCAGATGAAATCGCTGGCGTAACCCTGAATCCGGCTGATTTAAGAATCGATACATTTCGTGCTTCCGGGGCGGGTGGGCAGCATATCAACAAGACAGATTCAGCGGTGCGGATTACCCATTTGCCGACCGGAATTGTGGCGGAATGCCAGGAAGGACGTTCCCAGCATAAGAACAAGGCGCAAGCAATGAGCGTATTGATTGCCCGTATTCTTGACAAGCAGGTGAACGCACAACAGGCGGAACAGGCAGCTGCCCGAAAATCGCTGGTTGGTAGCGGCGAACGCTCAGAGCGTATTCGTACTTATAATTTCCCGCAGGGAAGAGTTACGGATCACAGAATCAATCTCACGCTTTATAAAATAGAACAAATCATGGATGGAGAGCTGCATGAATTGTGTTCGGCCCTGGCTGCTGAGCACCAGGCTGCCCAGTTGGCTGCCATGATCGAAAGATAATGGCTGCTTTGTCTGTCTCAGCACAGCAGACGGATATGGGGGCACCCATTACAATTGGTGAGCTTTTGCGAAAAGCCGCAGATGGAGTGGATCGGGTGGATGCGCGCTGGCTGTTGCAAAATATGCTGAACGTGGATGCTGCTTTTCTGATTGCACACGCGGAATTGTTGCTCAGTGTGGAGCAAGTTGCGCATTTTCAGCGATTGCTCGCACGACGTATCGCAGGAGAACCGGTTGCGTATCTGACAGGAAAAAGGGGATTTTATGATCTGGTTTTTGAAGTTACGCCGGATGTTTTAATTCCCCGTCCTGAAACGGAATTGCTGGTGGAGGTGGCGTTATCTAAAATTCCACTTGGCCGGCGCTGTAATATTCTTGATTTAGGGACAGGAAGCGGGGCAATTGCAGTCACAATTGCCAGACATCGTCCTGATGCTTGTATAACAGCGGTGGATCTTTCTCCTTCAGCGCTGGCAGTGGCACGCAGAAATGCTGAAAAATATTCTGTGGAAAATGTGATATTTGTGGAGGCTGACTGGTTTACAGGCTTTACGGATGAAAAATTTGATGTGATTGTGGCTAATCCGCCTTATATAGCCGAGGGAGATCCGCATCTTGAAGGAGATGGCTTGCGTTTCGAGCCTTCTATTGCACTAGTGGCCTCCAATAACGGTCTGAATTGTATACATACAATAATTGCCCAGGCTCCGGGTTATCTGAAGCATTCCGGATGGTTAATATTTGAACACGGGTATGATCAGGCGGATATCAGTCGTAAATTACTGGATAAAGCTGGTTTTTTTCATATATTCACCAGACCGGATCTTTCCGAAACAGATAGGGTAACAGGTGGACAATGTGAGTCAGCTCTGGTGTAGGAATTTATGTTACATACCTGGAAATTATTCAGGTTCCAGGAACTTTCAACATCTTACTGAAGGGTACATTACGGCGTTAACATTGGGCTTGTATGCTCAACATACTGCGGGCATGTTCCGCTTTTTTGTTTAACTTCGCCTGGTGCTGTTACCTTTGATTGAAGCCTTGAACAGGTTCCTGAGGCAGGCGAGTGTTTGGCGAATTTTCATATCAATCTGGAAGGGGAATAAATTATGGACATTACTGATTCTATTGAGCAGCAGGTATCAACACATCCGGTGGTTTTGTATATGAAGGGCACTCCGCAGCAACCGCAGTGCGGTTTTTCCGCCAATGCTGTGCAAATATTGAATGCTTGTGGTGTCGAGGATTTTTTTGCGGTAAATGTACTGGCTGATCCGGAAGTACGGCAAGGCATTAAGGACTATTCCAACTGGCCGACTATTCCTCAGCTGTATGTCAATGGAGAGTTTGTTGGCGGGTCGGATATCATGACAGAAATGTTTCAGAATGGTGAGCTGAAAAAATTGCTGGAAAAATAAATTTGTCTGTATGCTGGTTTTGGGGAACCTTTGCAAAACGTTAGCGAGGCAGTCAGTTTAAGGCGAAAATCGGCGGGAAAGCGGAATTTATGCGTGATAAATGAGTATTTTGAGCCGATTTTTAACGCGGAAATGGCAACGTAGATAGTTTTTCAGAGGTTCTCTTAGCTGATTGCTGAAGCAATAATCCAATAGCGTACAAATTTTCCAGCTGCAATGAAGCAGGTTGCAGCAACCCAGTTTATCCGCAACCATCCGGCTGTCACGCATAATATGTCACCAATAAGTGGCAGCCAGGAAAGAAACAATATAGGCGCGCCATGGCGGCGTGTCCATTCCAACCCGTGAACGTGGCGGCCAATCTTTTTTGATAAAGCCTGTTCATCAGGCAGCAGGCGACCAATCACATACGAACTTAATCCTCCCAATGTGTTGCCCAGTGTGGCGACATTCAATGCCGGCCAGAATAAATCCGGGTAGGCGATTAATACTCCGGCAAGTACTGCTTCAGACCCACCGGGTAATAATGTCGCAGCGAGAAAACTGCTGGTAAAAAGCGCGAGCAGACTGGCATTTTCATCCATGGAAACAGCGATATTTATTTAAATAATGGGTAGAAATGAGAGTATTGCAGAAAATGTCGGTCAGTTACCTGTTTATTATTATGTCAGTTTAACCTGGAAACCACTGTTGGACGCGCCTGAGTATGCATTTGGTACACCGCCTGGCGAGGCGCAGGGTGGTGGGGTGTGTAATGGTCGAAGGAATTGTTGCTGAAATTCACTATATTTCTGCAGGCTCTTCCATGCCGCGTATTCTGGTTGCATAATTGCATACTATTGGTGTTTGAAATCGGATATGCTGCAAGCCGACGATGTCTGCCAAAGTAAAGAGGGAATGTATGGTTGATGTGTATCGGCTGACAAGGTCAGTTTATGCGAACGACATGAGCAGGATATGTGCCTGTATGCCTGCTGTTGCGGCATTCTTAATAGTGGAGTTGACTCATGCTGATCTATGATGCACACAGTCCCGCGCCGCGCTGTTTGCGAATGTTTCTGCTGGAAAAGCAGTTGCAATTACCGGCAGCAACCGTTGATGTGATGACCGGAGAAAACCGGCAATCGGCCTATCTGGCGGTTAATCCGGCAGGCCAGACTCCGGCCTTGCGCCTGGACGATAACAGTATCCTGACCGAATCAGTTGCAATTGCTGAATATCTTGAAGAGCTTTATCCCGACCCTGTGTTGATCGGAAGTACACCTGAGCAGCGCGCACAAACTCGCCAATGGTGGCGAC
>JACTML010000162.1 GCA_014584635.1 Nitrosomonas eutropha
CGTGGAAGTACAGACCGACGCTCCGCAGGAAAAGGTGACCGCATTGCTGGAAAAACTGAAGGCAACCGCGCCGATACCGGATACCATCATGCGCCCGGTGCCGGTCAATATCGAAATTCATCATCAATCAAAATAAAAACACCACGCGATTAATGTATCTGCATCCGCGTGGCCATTCTGATTGCAACTGAAAGGAGATAAACAATGCATACCAATGTTATCCATGATGTAACTGTAGTTGGTGCGGGCCCAGCCGGTCTGTCAGCAGCATTCGAATTGACCCGAACAGGGTTCACCCCATTGGTACTGGAACGTACCCGGGCTGTGGGAGATGTCTGGCGCAATCATTACGATGGCTTGCGCCTGAATTCAGGACGTTATTATTCTGCATTGCCCGGCAGTAAATTCCCGTTGTCGGCCGGTGGCTGGCCCACACGCGATGACGTTGTTTCTCTTCTTGAAAGCATGCCTGAGCGAGGGGGATTTTCTGTACAAACCGGCATTGAGATTGAAAAAATCAGTTATGACCGCGAACGTGATATCTGGCAGATTACCAGCACAGATAACCAGCAGTTTGAATCACGTGCAGTAGTTATCGCAACTGGGGCCAATCGCATTCCGGTTATTCCCGAATGGGAGGGAAAAAATACGTTTACTGGCGAAATCATTCACTCCTCACAATTCAAAAATGCACGGGATTACGTCGGCAAGCATGTGCTGGTAGTGGGCAGCGGCAATTCTTCTGCAGAAATTGCCAGCCGGCTGGCTGAACATGCTGCCTCAGTTACCATGTCCATTCGGACTCCCCCGCAAATTCTGCCCAAAAGCATTTACGGAATCCCGCTGATTGGAATTGGCGTATGGACCAAACATTTGCCGATGGCATTGGTGGACGGTCTGCTTGGCTTTTTACGACGCACCATGATAGGCGATCTGTCCGCATATGGCCTGCCTTCCCCCGCCATGCCGATGTCCGAACAATATGCGATTAACAACGTGGTACCGATTCTCTATTACCCGTTTGTGGAGGATGTGCGCGCCGGACGTATCAAGGTTGCTGGTACTATCCAAAGAATAGCCGGCAAGGATGTAGAAGTTTTCAGCACTGTATCCGCTACTCCTGATAATGGCGGCAGCACCACTACACTGCAACCGGATGTCATTGTTGCCGGTACCGGTTTTCGCACCGGCTTTTCAGAATTGATTCAGATACCCGATATCACAGATGACAAGGGCAGACCCAAAGTCACCAGTGATCAGGAGTTTCCGGATGCACCGCGCATGTATTTTATCGGCCACGTGAATCCACTGAGCGGGCAATTGAATCAGATCCGGCAGGAAGCAGACAAGATCACCCGCAAATTACACCAGCAGCTAAGCAGTAATTAGTCATGACACCGACACCCAGAAAAGCTTCGGTCGAAGAAAAAATTCTGCAGACAGCACGGCGATTGTTTTGTCAGGCGGGCATCCATGCGACGGGCATTGCCAGAATCATTGAAGAATCTGGTGTGTCACGGCGCAGCCTCTATACCCACTATGGATCGAAAGAAAATCTGCTTAAGGCTGTTTTTGAAACCGAAGCAAATATGTGGTTCCACTGGTTCGATTCAGATCTTTCCCAAATGGAACGTTCAGCGGATGAGCGCATTCTGGCTCTGTTTGATTTAATGCAGGAATGGTTCAGAAGAGATGATTTTTTTGGCTGTGTATTTATCAATGCGGTTGCCGAGCATGAAAAATCCAACAGCTGGATTCAGGAAATCGCCAACGCTCACCGCGACAAAATCACCGCTAGGCTGGTTGCCATGGTGACAGAAAGTGGCGCACGCGACCCTGAATCAGTCACTGAGAAGTTGAATCTGTTAATTGACGGCACGATAGTCGCGGCCATGGTGACCGGTGACGGAAAAATCGCTCACATAGGCAAACAGGCTGCAGCGGATATTCTGCGCTGCGCCAAATAAATTCGTATTTTTTTGATTTCCTGAAAACGACACGAGGAGGCAAAAATGAGCGCAATCTGGCAAAACCTGTCCATCCACACGCAACGCTTTCTTATCACCCTTGGCATGCTGACAGGCATCGTATTGATTGGTATGCAATTTCAGGTTAATAATCAGGGAAGTCATGCAGAAACCTATCCCAAAGGTTTTCGCGGCGGCACTTGCACTATTGAGTCCGATGCATTGCTGGTGGGCTATTCCGCCTATTTTATTCCGGGTGATTATGCTATCCCGGAAGATGCTATGAGTGCTATGTCTGTTCCCGTTTTATGCGGCAAGGTACCAAGCCCGGGCCTGCTCAGCATTACAGTTGATCTGCTGTATCCGGTTGCTATGCGCGGGCAGCCGATAGCCGTCAGCCTAGCCAAAAAAGAAGATGAAAAAGTAACAGAACCACTTTTATCCATTCCCGCCACTCACTACCCATCAGGCATCATTTCACAGGAAGTACACATTCGGGAGTCTGGAGAATATATCCTCCGACTTTCCGGCGCTGATGAACACCAGGCACCATTTCACCTGGATATGCCTATTACAGTTGGCACAAACTGGATCGACACCATTACTCTGTATTGGCCAATGGCCTTGTTAGGCATATTTGCCGCTTTCTTTTATAACTTCAGACGGCTGGTTGATTAACACAGCCAACGCTATTCCCGGCCAATATCTGTTCGTGATATTGGCCATCACCATCCTGCAAAGACCCTGAAAGATTCGGTGGATCTTATAATCGGCTTCACAAAAAATTTGCCATATTCAACGGTTCACCACATCTTTCCAGGATGCTTCTCCACCACAACCTGGCCGGCTTCCAGCCGATAGGTCAGTTGGCAGGTTTGTTTGGGATGGGAGAATACAGCTGGATTGAAGACAGCAAAATTTTCGCCAGCTTTGAAAGATCATCAAATAAATCCTGTGATTGGCGCAACGAGATGATATTTCTGAAAACGCTTTGCTGTATCTCTACCAGTACGAGCCGGGCGAACAAAGCATTCACGCACTATCTCCATGCATCCATCAGACACCACGGGCACAATCAAGATAGCCTCGCACCATCAGCAATCCAGCAACGTCATCACCATCCTGGCCAATGCTCCCCGGTCTTGTGAGACATCTGCATTCTGTCCCATGACAACCTTCATCCTACCTCTTCTTTGCCTGTATCGATTCTTACATAATCAAGTAGCAATATGTTTTAAATAATACATTTGGATACATCCTAAGAAACGGTACTGGATACTATTGATAGTATCCGTT
This sequence comes from Nitrosomonas eutropha, assembly GCA_014584635.1. Classification (GTDB taxonomy): domain Bacteria; phylum Pseudomonadota; class Gammaproteobacteria; order Burkholderiales; family Nitrosomonadaceae; genus Nitrosomonas; species Nitrosomonas eutropha_B. The sequence continues at coordinate 3,264 of JACTML010000162.1, forward strand.
TACTCTATCACCAAGCGGAACAAAACATCCAGCCAGCTATCATTTACTTTCCGTATCACCCTGATCAGGGACTGTTTCTGCCTGAACTTTGATCTCTTCAGTCGTTTCGGTTACAGGACGTCTGT
>JACTML010000128.1 GCA_014584635.1 Nitrosomonas eutropha
GCCAGGCGCAGCATTTCAAAGCTTTATATTCCCGCTATCAGCGCAGCCACGATCTGATCAGTGTCGGTGCCTATATCAATGGTACCGATCCCCAACTGGATCAGGCTATCGGGCTCTACCCGGCCCTTGAGGCTTTCCTGCAACAGGGCATGTTTGAGCAGGAAAGCTATGCTGCAAGCATGAAAAAACTGGCAACCCTGAACCTGTAATCGGACAAAACAAGCAATGGCGACGCCTCATTCACTCAAATTATTGCTTGAACACGCCCACAAGCAGACAAACGATGCCGCCATCCATTTGGGAAAGCTCAATCTCAAGCAGCAGGAAGCTGAAACCACATTGCAGTTACTAGTTGAATACCGTGAGAACTATCAAACGCAGTTTATGGAATCTGCCGGCAATGGCATCAACCCAATTGAATGGCGTAATTTCAAGGCGTTTATCTGCAAACTCGATACCGCCATTCAGGCACAGCAAAAGCTGGTAGCGCTAACGCAACAGCATACAGAAGCAGGCAACCAGCAATATCACAGCCAGCGGAAAAAACTGAAATCCTATGACACCCTGTCACAGCGCGCTGAACGGCACGACCAGTTACGTTTGCAAAGGCAAGAACAACGTCAGCTGGACGAACATACCTCACACAAATTCAGCACACGCGGCAAAAAGTAGTGGCACGAAAATTGCTTGGATATTAATTGCAACCGTACATAACTTTTTAAAAAACAACTATGCCAAACTTACCTGTTATTTCCGATTTGACCCTGTTTGCCACGGAAGTCAATCTCACACCATCCATGCAGTCAGATGCTTCCGCGCTGCCAGCTGAACAGACGTTTGGCAATATTTTGGCCACATTGTCTGGCTCACCTGTTATCTCTGATCTGATCTTATCCACAACGGAAGCCAATCCCACACTACCCATGCAGTCAGATGCTTCCGCACTGCCAGCTGAACAGATGTTTGGCAATATTCTGACCACACTGTCCGGCAGTAAAATCGGAGATGATTTGTCTGATGCAGATATTAGCGACAGTTCAGCGCCTGAATCTGCTGATCCAGCCATGATCAGCATGATGCCGGTTGCGGTTAACCAATGGATCAATCAACCTCCACCCGCACCGGATGCTCCAGATGTTTCGGTAGCGGAACCTCTTTCCCGGTTGCCGGAAAATACAGTCCCGGATGCGCAGCACCCGGCAGCGGAAAGACTCATTGCAGTGGCAGAAAGCGATCAGTTGTCTGTTGAATCGCCAAATGAAAACCGGAATACCAGCAATGCAACACCCATTCCTGCAAACGACCTTAGCCAAACGACTGATCCGGAAACGCTTGTTGCCAGAGACAGAAAAGTTTCATTGTTCACAACGGCGCCAACAACAGCACCAGCATATACCTCTCCGGAAATCAGGCAATCTGCTTCAGATAAACCCATTTCCCATCTTCAGGACAACCCGCAACTCGCCAGACAATCAAATGAAAACAGGGAGATAAGCAGTATCACTACCGTCCCCGCGAATCGCTTCGATCAGACAGCTGATGCGGCAAGTTTTGCCGGTAGCGACAAAATTTTGCCGCCCCCCACCACATTCGCAACCGCACATATCAATTCATCGATCAATACGACCAACGTCACAGCAAATAATATGCCGGCTGTCACTGCAGAATTCGGACACCCGGACTGGCCTGCAGAATTCGGCCAAAAAATCACCTGGCTGGCAACCCAACGCATACAGGCAGCAGAATTAAAGCTGCATCCGGCACATCTTGGCCCGATAGAAATTTCACTGCAACTGTCTGATAACCAGCAACTTACAGCACAGTTTTTTTCGCATCACGCTGCTGTACGTGACGTTATCGAAGCTAATCTGCCCAGATTACGTGAAATCATGCTGGAAAACGGCATTACCCTGACGGATGCATCCGTCAGCGCAGATACTGCGCAGCAACAGGCAGAAAGCGGGCGGGAAAACTCCTCTCACACACCAGGAAACCGCTATTTCCCGCATACTTCCTCTGACCTTGATCACGTTCATACAACCACTTCATTGCTTACCAGACACACAGGAATTATTGATACCTTCGCTTAAGGAATCTCTGCAAAATTATCTGCGTTGCCGTTTCCGCGTTAAAAGTCAAGTGGTAACCAGTCCTTGCCAGTCAGAAAATCGGTATAAAGTTTTGCTTCCGGGCTGCCTGCCTCAGGTGACCAGTCATAGCGCCATTTGACGATGGGCGGCAGCGACATCAGGATGGATTCGGTACGCCCTCCTGTTTGCAAGCCAAACAGTGTCCCGCGATCATAAACCAGATTGAATTCCACATAACGCCCCCGCCGATAGGCCTGGAAATCCCGTTCACGTTCACCATAGGGGTGATCACGGCGTTTCTGCAGAATGGGCACATACGCTGCCAGAAACTGATCTCCCACACGCCTGGTTAAATCAAAACAGGTGGCAAAATCCGGCTGATTGAAGTCATCAAAAAACACTCCGCCGATTCCACGCGGCTCCTTGCGATGTTTCAGATAAAAATACTCATCGCACCATTTTTTGAAACGCGGGTAGTACTCATTTCCTGAAGGCTGCAGTGCATCCTTGCAAACCTGATGAAAATGGACAGCGTCTTCTTCAAAACCATAGTAAGGCGTAAGATCCATGCCCCCACCAAACCACCAGACCGGATCAGCCCCCTCTTTAGTGGCCGCAAAAAAACGGACATTCATATGTACGGTCGGCGCATAAGGGTTACGCGGATGCAGCACCAGTGAAACACCGGCTGCTTCAAATGCTCTGCCGGCAAGTTCCGGACGGGCTGCGGTGGCCGAGGCAGGCAGCCCCTTGCCAAATACATGGGAAAAATTAACCCCTCCGCGTTCCAGCACATTTCCTTCTTCGATCACACAGCTGGTTCCGCCCCCGCCTTCCGGACGATCCCAGGAATCACGGCGAAACGCACGGCCATCCGCCTGTTCCAGCCCGGCCACAATGCTGTTCTGTAAATTAACCAGGTAATCCTTAACCTGTGTAAAGTCCATACTTCCTCCCAGTAGGTGCTGTTTTCGTCAATCGGTCTTTTTTGGCAATTTTACCTTCACACATCCAAATTAGGGAACCTCTGCAAAACGTTAGCAAGGCTGGCCCGCAGGGCGAGGCGCTGACGCCGAGTAAAAAACAGGGTTGTTCCTTCGCACGCTGATACCGTATTACTCCGGTCGTCGCCCTATTCCTCTTTTGGGCTTGTGTTAGACTTCGTGATTTCTCCTGCTTAACCAAGGATCTGTCATGTCTGGCAATACCATCGGAAAGTTGTTTTGTGTTACCTCATTTGGCGAATCGCACGGCCCGGCAATTGGTTGTGTTGTGGATGGATGCCCGCCCGG
>JACTML010000082.1 GCA_014584635.1 Nitrosomonas eutropha
TGAGCGATATTCGCTGCCGAAACAGCTCTGTTATCGATCAGATTCAGGTAATACAAATCAATTACCTGGCCTGGAATTGCTTTGTAAGTTCCCCATAATCCAACGAAGTTGCGGTCTTTATCCCAATTATCAAATTCATTGGGTTCAGTTGTCATCGGACGTACCCAGAATGCATCCAGATTGAAATCCGGTGTCTGCCAGAAAGTCTTTACCCCCTGAAATGTACGTCGGGTATTGGCCCAATCCAGAGTAGATATCAATCGTTGCGAGCCATACAGCAATTCCTGGCGCCCCACCCGCAGGTAGGCCGAACCCTCCATGAACTGCCCCAGTTTGATATCGGCAAACAAGTTAAGCATATCGGTATGATTTTTATCAATGGCAAGTGGCGGCAAATCCAGCCCCAGCGCACGCGCATCCAGCATTTCAGCAAACAACCGGAAACGATCCTGATACCAAAGATCAGCATGCAGTCGTGTTCGCAGCAGATGGTAATCATTGTTCGCTTTTGCCGGATTCAGACGACTATCCGTTTCACGCATGTAGCGATACCAGAAACTGCCGCCAAAAGACAGCAACCAGTCATCTCCCAGATGAATGCGTTTGACGGGATCAAAAAAATCCCGTTCATGATCAGGTTGCTCAAGATAGCGAAAGCTGAAATCAAAAGCGGGCGTTGTAGTCAATGCAGAAGCAGGATAAGGGTCCATTTGCGGCTTGTCTCGCTCAATCCCACCAACCCAGTCCAGGAACGAAAAATAACCGGGGGTTGCTGCAGGCTTACTGAAAGTACCAGGGCGTGGAGGAGATGTGACCGGAGGTGCTTCCGACCAGTCAAACTGATTTTCAGACACAGAATATTCATCAGCCAGAGCCTGGTTATTAACACCTGCAAAAACAAGGCAAGCAGTAGCAAACAGCAAGCTGACTCTAAACAGACCAGACAATTCATGAACAGCTAACCAGATTACTTTTTTAACCAAACTGCGTTGACTGAAATGACCGTTGATAAAGTGTGTAATACACATTCTGAAATAATTAGATGGAAAGAAATTTTTAAAATTTTGCGTTGCACTCTCAACGAATCGCTGCAACCTGTTGATATAGTGTAGCAGCTGATGTTTTAAATCCGAATATTTTTTGGAATGCTGCCTGATAACTTTACCGGGTAAATTCCTGAAGTCGAGCCATAACAATTCCTGTAACTGAATAAATAACCGGATATTTATACAAATTGCTACACTCTACTACCCGATACACCGGGATTATCCAAACCGGATAAAACCTGCTTAAAAAAGCATTAACTATTCAGAGAGTTAATTATGGCTACCCTCAACTTTAACCGCCGTCGGTTCTTACAATATATGGCATCCGGAGCACTTGTTGCTGCCCTGCCCGAATCTGCATTTACACAAGACTACAAGCTTAACCAAACGCCCAACAGCGCATTCAAGGCAGATGTCGAGATTGCTCTGACAGCACAAGTAACCAATATTCCAATTCTGACGGGAGCCAATACTCGCGTTTTCAAATACACCGGAAAGCTGCTGAAAGGACCCGCCAATACCCTAAAAGAGCTGCCCAGTTACCTGGGACCGGTTCTTAATTTTGAGCAAGGCCAGAAAGTCAGGATATTTTTCTACAATCAGATACCGGAAGCCTGCGTCACGCACTGGCACGGGATGCACGTACCGCAAATCATGGACGGACACCCGATGTACGCTATTGATCAGGGAGCACAATACGTATATGAATTTGAAGTAAGAAACCCTGCCGGTACCAACTGGTATCATTCCCATACGCACGAAGTAACGGCTCGGCAGGTATATCAGGGGCTTGCCGGCCTCATTACGATTACAGACGAAGCTGAACGCAAACTGGAACTGCCGAAGGATGAATACGACATTCCACTTATTATCCAGGATCGAACTTTTACTGCTGACAACCAGCTACATTACGCATTAAGCATGCATCAGCGCATGCAGGGTTTTCTGGGAGACACCATTCTGGCAAATGGCCAGCCCAACCCGGCCATTCCGGTAAAAACACGTGCCTACCGCCTTCGTATTCTGAACGGCTCAAACGCCAGAATCTACAAACTGGGCTGGAGTGATGACTCTCCACTTACTGCTATTGGCACTGATGGCGGGCTATTAGAAAAACCTCAGAACTTTCCCTACGTCATGCTTGCCCCAGGAGAACGATTAGAGCTCTGGGCTGATTTCAGTGGGCGCAAACCAGGCTCCGAACTGGCACTGCAAACCTTACCTTATCAGGGATTTTCCATGGATATGGGCAGAGGTGGAATGCGCGGCGGCAGAGGAGGCATGGGAATGATGGGGGATGAATCGGCCCAGGGAAAAGAGGATACGATCGTCAGATTTGCAATCAGTGAACAGGTTAGCGATTCACCCAAGCTACCTGACACTCTGGTGCCCATGCACCGTTTCACTGAAAAAGACGTTACAAATCCGGATCGCGTAGTACCCATTACCATTGGCATGCATCGGATGACCTTCAACCTCAACAATCGAACCTTCGATATGCTGGATTATACAAACCAGGAAAAAATACCAGTCAACACCTTGCAGAGAATCCGGATATCCAATGCCAACCCCGGAATGGGAGGAGGTATGGGGGGAGGAATGCGTGGTGGGCGTGGGGGTGGGATGATGGGAATGGGGATGATGATGGCTCAGCCACACCCGATTCATTTGCATGGCCAGCAATTCCAGATTTTGTCGCGCAAACCAGCTTATGGCGATAACACCTACGCCGCAATCAAGGACGGATTCATCAATAACGGCTGGAAAGACACCGTATTGGTGATGCCGGGAGAGGAAGTTGAAATCATCAAGCCGTTTACAGACTATACCGGGCTGTTTCTCTACCACTGTCACAACCTGGAACATGAGGATATGGGTATGATGCGTAACTTCTTTGTGAGCTAGAGAGTCTCTGAAAAACGTTAGCGCGGCGGCATCAGTTCAAGGCAAAAGTCGGCGGAGAAGCGGAATTTATACGCAATAAATGAGTATTCTGAGCCGACTTTTAACACGGAAAGGCAACACAGATAGCTCTGCAGAGGTCCCCTAAATCTGAACGGATGTTTGTGTGCCAATACATTCATTTGTACTGGTACACAAGCATCATTAATCGCTCCGGATTTACGGCAGATCAACGAACAATGCCGGCATCAGGCAGGCGTGCTCTGATCCAGTCACGCCACTGAACGAATAAATCACGATCAAGTGCGCCAATCACCGAACGGCGCCAGGGATAACTTTCCCAGTAGTCATCGCTATCCAGCGTACACCGATGCCCTCCCGCTTCTTCCAGTATCAGGCAGCCG
>JACTML010000193.1 GCA_014584635.1 Nitrosomonas eutropha
TATAACCCAGCACAATATAGACAAGCAAACCAATAATCTTGGCTGCCAGCCAGTGTTCAACCAGCGGATTGCGATGCGCGATCACCGCCATTGTCACAGCACTGAGCAATAAAATCGTGTCATTTACATGCGGCGTAATTTTTACCCAGCGTTGCTGCAACATCGGTGAAACACGCAACATCCATATTCCGCGCGACAAAAACAGCGTATAGCTGATTATAACGCTGGTTACATGTATATATTTCAGGGCCAGATAGTCGATTACCATATTTGAATTAAATTTGCCGCCACATCAACTCACCCGGTTTACGGGCATAAATACACTATCAGACCTTGGCCCAGGCATACGCTTCATCGTAACTGGAAAAAACGACTACATCCGCATCAGTAAACAAATTGGAATCAGTAAACAAATTGGAAACCCATGCACTCCATACTTGCCACTGGCTGTCTGTTACCACCGCAACACGATTAATTTTATTACCATGTTCACGCATGAATCTGACTTCTTCCCAGGCGACATCTACGGTATAAGACACCATATCCCGCCAATCCAGCAGCAGATTAGCTTCCCCGTTGAAATGAAACTTGTAAAGCACCTGCTCTTCAAACTGCTTGAAGTCATCCAGTGTAAATTCCCCGATAACCGCAACAATAATCAGATTGCCAGTCTCTTCAATATTGATCATGCGACATAAACTCCAAGTGATGAATGTTAAATCATAGATAAATGATAATTCCAGTGCAATCAGACTTTTTAATCAGGCGATATCAGGAAGAACAGCGTTTTGCCCGCTGTACCGATATTCCCCGGATACTCAGCACGCCTCCCGCAATAATTAATCCCATTCCGATCCAGGCTGAAACAGGTAATCGATCATCCCATAAGAACAGATCCATTAACCCTGCAAACAATACCGTGCTGTAGGAAAGTGCTCCAACGATAATAATATTGCTCCCGTGGTGCGCACGTGAGATTGCCAGCTGCGCCAGTGTTGCCGTTACGCCGATACCCAGCGCCAATGTCAGACTCTGTACACTTACCGGGCTGAACGCGGTAAACAGCAGCCATACCCCGGTTGCGACCGTGCATACCAGTGTAAAGTAAAACACGATACGCCAGTCTGATTCTCCCTGTTCGCTGAGCTGCCTGATGTGCAAATGCGCAATACCGCCAAATAAACCGGAGCCGGCACCAATCAGCGCGATATACCATTGATCTTCAGCCAGGGTGGGACGCAGCAGGATGACTACCCCAGCGAAACCCACCACAACCGCCACAACCAGTAGCCAGGTAAATTCCTCTTTCAGAAAAATTACCGCCAGAAAAGCAAGAAACAAAGGCCAGGTACTATTCAGTGAAATAGCTGTCGCCAATGGTAATTCCAAAATACAATAAAAAAACAGTAATACTCCGCTCAAACCTGCCAAGCCTCGCCAGCAGTGTGCCTTCCAATGTTTGGTCATGACGGGTTTGCCATAAAAACGCATAACCGCAAAGGTTGAAATCACACCCACCAGCGAGCGATAAAATACGAGTTCAGTATTGGAAAAAAATGCTGAGGCAAGCTTAACCAGTTCTCCCATGCAAGCGAACATAAACCCCGCCACCAGCATCCATAATGAGGACATTTTTGCAGCAAAAATCCGGTTCAGGGCAGGTGCTGCTCAAGCTCGCGGCGCATAAAGCGGTGAAAATGCTCCATTCCCGCTTCCATAGGCATCTGATAAGGGCCTGTTTCATTTATCCCCTGCTGATACAGTGCACGCCGGCCAGCGGTAATCCGTTTACAGATTTCATCATCTTCCCTGGCTGTTTCCTGGTAGGCAGCCTGTTCTCTTTCCACAAATTCACGTTCAAACAGAACGATTTCTTCCGGATAATAAAACTCAACCACATTCATGCATTGCTCTATTCCGGTTGGCAAAATAGTACTGACAACCAGCGTATTCGGATACCATTCGACCATGACATTGGGAAAATAAAGCAGCCAGATCGCACCATGTTTCGGCACCCGCTGATTGTTATGCTGCAATACTTGTGTATGCCATTCTTGATAAATCTCTGAACCCGCCCGATTAAAATCAGGGTTTACACCAACCGTCTGAACGCTATACCAGTCGCCAAATTCCCATTCAAGCTGGCTGGTATCCACAAAATGACCCAGCCCCGGATGAAAAGGGTCAACGTGATAATCTTCCAGATAAACCTCAATAAAGGTTTTCCAGTTACATTGGTAATGTTCAACCTGAGCGCTATCCAGCATATACCCCGAGAAATCAAGCTCATCACGCACTTTTATTCCCGCAAGATCCCGGTTTACATCTCGCCCACCGGCAAAAATCAGCCCATTCCAGTGCTGCAAAGCAGTTTTTCCAAGATTCAGGCATGGATTCTTACTGAAATGAGGCGCACCCAGCAACTTGCCATCCATGGCATAGGTCCAGCGATGAATCGGACAAACTATATTGCGGGAATTACCACGCCCCTCCAGTATCGTCGCCTGACGATGGCGACAGATATTTGACAGCAACTCAATACCATTTTCATTACGAACCAGCACTCTGGCATTATTCTGTGCTGACAGCACAGAATAATCCCCTGTTTCCGGCACCATTAGTTCATGTCCGATATAACCGGGGCCCTGATCAAACAGCAGCTGCTTTTCCAGTTCAAATATCCGTGGATCCAGATACCAGTCAACAGAAAGTTGCGGATGCGCAATAGCAACATCAAAAGTGTGTACAAAGCCAGACATATATTTTCAGTATCACCCCACAATCAGAGAAAACAAACACTCAATACCAGTTAAAAACAAACTGACAACAACGAGATACCATAGCAGCGAATATGATCTTTTGCCATAAAATCAAGAGAAATTATTTAATGGATTTCTACACGCATTCTCCATGCATCACACTGCCGGTAAAACCATTACAGACACGGCTATTTTCCGAGATTTTAAACCACACTGCTTTATTCATAGACTATAATCAAGTGATGCTATTGGATTCACACTCATTTGTTATAGCGATATCGTGTCATGTTCTTTTGTTACGGAACATCACCAGAAACCGGCTCACTACCTCACTGCAAAGCATATTGCAGCGTTAGAATTAAAACTCCGAACAGGTTCTAACAACAACTTGATTGTCATGCCATCAATGACCTAACTCGTAAACCTCAAATAAAATGAAAACGAATAACAAGCAAACTACTCTTCAGGTGCTCATTATGAGCATGTTCGTATTAAGCCTGGCTGCTTGTGACAGCCAGCAGGAAACAGCAACGGCTAAAAAAACAGTCGCGCTTTCCCAGGGGCCAACCACAGGAATACTGGCCGATTCAGCAGTGGAGGGAGTATCTTATTCCGCTTCATCAGGTGCATCCGGAACTACTGACGCAACCGGTCTGTACAACTATACGCATGGCGATACCATCGAATTCAATCTTGGCAAACTGAATCTTGGAAAAATTGCCGGAACGGGGCTCACCACTCCTATCGAACTGGCTGCCGGTAACCAGAATAAATTATTAAATTTGCTGGTTCTGTTTCAATCACTCGACGCTGACGACAACCTTAAGAACGGTATTTCCATTCCTTCAGCTGCAGCGGAAGCATTGAACGCTTCGCTTGATTTGACTGTTGATCCGGCTACCTTTGCGAC
>JACTML010000070.1 GCA_014584635.1 Nitrosomonas eutropha
GTCTGATAAAGGAATGGCGTAGTCAGAGAGGTTTGCTTTTTCTTCGATTCTTTTATTTTTTATAATAATTTCACATGGGGGCATATCAATTTTCTCCTGAGAATCAGATGGGACGAAAAAAAAGGGCTGCCGCTACGTCATTACGATCTGCTGCTATCGCTTTGGATTCAAAATCAGCCGGGTTCTTTGAGAGTTTAATGAATTCATATTTGCCCATATATTCCCACTGATTTGTACCTTGCTTCATAAAAATTGGAATAGTTCCACCTTGGGCTGCGAGCTTTTCCGCTTTCCTCATTATTCTGGGGCCACCGCCAACCAGGACAACATCGGGTGCTTCGGGATTCATCGTATTTGTGAAACAGCCACATAGAATGGTTTGCTGGCTTTGTGGTAGATAAGTGCCACTCTTGGCATCACCACCAAAAGTTTTACAGATAAAATCATGTGTGTACAATTCACCAATTACGAGATCGTCAACTGCCTTCATTCCATCCTCCTTCAAATATCCATTTTGTAATAACCATTTTTCAATATCCTGTTTATCCCAAATCTGACCACAAGCAAGATCAGCTACAGGTCTGGGAAAGGAAGGATTTCTTGCAACCCAGTTGCTAACAGCTGATCGACTGGTTGAAGCAAGTGCAGCAATTTCGCTAGTACCAACAAGTTCCATTTATTGGCTCATTAATGTGTGAACAATGTAAACATTGTATGTTTATAGTGTGAATGGTGTCAACAGATGTATTTAGTTATTTTTGATGAGTTTATGAGTATTCAGCTTCAATATTATTTGTGAATTTTGTGTATTCTTTCGCGCCTGTATCGTATTTAGGTAATTGAAGTTGTGAAATAGGCTATCGTTTGTCATACGTCGGGGTATTATTTAATCAGCATTGCTTGACCGGATTCAGCCAGATGACATTAACAGCTAACAGGTTAATTCAGACAAGGAGAAAAGATCATGGCCACAGAAAAACGAGGTTCACGCTCCAAAAAAGTGGTGGGTAGCACAGCAATTAGCAGCAAGCCGTCCGATTCCAGCCCGTCTGACCCCTTCACTTTGCTTTCCCGCACGGCGATCAGTTCATTTGCCGAATTTCCATCGATTCTGAACAAGGAAGGCAGCTCACCGGAAATTGGTACGGTGGTATATATCCACGGTATTGCAAACAAACCTGTAGCTTCTGTCCTGAAATGTCAATGGGATACCGCGCTGTTTGGCGCGCCCATGGGAGATCGTACCCGCATGGCGTACTGGGTGGATCGTGACCGTTATCCCGAACCCGAAAAAGGCAGTTGCGCGGATAAGGACACGCTGCTGGCGGATGCGAGTGGGGCGAGTGTGCGTGCGCTGATGGAAAATGAGCAGGAACCGGAAATCAGGTTGAGTGCTGCCGAGCGCAAAATCATGGATGCGTTGAAGAAACGCTTGCACGTAGAGGAAAAGCTGTCTGGTGATGTCGGCATCAAGGTACTGCCTCTCCCGGAAGAGGCGCGGTTAAATGCTGTTCGTCGGATGACCAGTATGCGGTTTCTCAGGGATGTGCAGGATTTCTTTTTTGATGAGACCAAGCGCCAGCGGATGGAACAATCCCTGCGGGATCGTCTGGATGTGGGAGGCGGCCCCTTTATCGTGGTTGCTCACAGCCAGGGATCGATGATTGCTTATCACGTATTGCGTCAGTTGCAACAGGATGCCTGTGACGTGCGCCTATTTATTACCATTGGTTCGCCCTTGGGTATCCAGGAAGTGCAGGATGTGTTCGGCAGGATTGATCCTGAAAAACCGCTTGCTGTGCCGGAATGTGTCGATCAGTGGTTAAACGTGGCTGAGCGCCTTGATCCGGTTGCGTTGGATGCGCGCCTGGATAATGATTACCAGCCGAATAGCCGGGGAGTAAAAATTAAAGATCATACCGGCCTGATGATCAATCCGGACTGGACATCCAATCCGCATTCAGGTACCGGTTATCTTTCCATCGACATCGTTCGCCAGGCGGTGCGTGAGGTTGCCGGGCCGACTTTCAGCAATCCGGTTGGCCGCAATATCCTGATGAAAGATTTGGTGGATGACATCGAAGACAGCCATCGGGAGCAACGTCATCCGACATTGATTCAGCTGGTTTCGGACGACGGCGCTACTACGCCGCTGAATGAAGTGCGCGAACGCCTTAAACGGCTGATTGAGGATGTACTGGTTTTCAATCAGGCCAGGCCGGAAGAGGGACGTGTTCAACTGATGCAACGGTTTATTTCAGCAGATCTGACGCGCAGGGAAATTGAACAGTTGCGTTCACATTGCAGCACGCTGAAAATTGACCGCGTCTGGCGCAACGCAGTCAAGCGCATGTTATTGCATAAATCAGTGCATACCATCCAGGTGCGCCCGGCCAATCTTGGCTATGGAGCATGCGGACAGGATATCGCCTGGGCTGTCCTGGATACCGGCATTGCTGCCGGTCATCCGCATTTTGCACAACACAAAAATATCGTTGCACAATGGGATTGCACTGAAACCGGCAGCCCGAAACAGCTAAAACCGGGAGATAAAGGCTTCAACACGCTGGATGGGAATGGTCACGGCACGCATGTTGCAGCCACCATTGCCGGTACGCTGACTTTGCCGCGTGACGGCGAGGATAAATCCGAGATCACGCTGCAGGGTATGGCACCTGAAGCAAAGCTGTATGGTTTCAAGGTGCTGCAGGATAATGGTCGCGGGGAAGATGCCTTTATCATCAAGGCGCTTGATACGATTGCCGCACTGAATGAGCGCGCCGGCAAGCTGGTTATTCACGGAGTGAATCTCAGCCTGGGAGGCAGCTTCGATCCCAGTGTGTTTGGTTGCGGGCATACACCGTTGTGTCAGGAACTGCGGCGACTGTGGCAACAGGGAGTATTGGTCTGTCTTGCAGCGGGCAACGAAGGCTATGCGCTGCTTGATTCCGCCAGCGGAGTGATTCCTGCCAACATGGATCTTTCCATCGGAGATCCGGCCAATCTCGATGACGCCATTGCTGTTGGTTCGGTACACAAAACCAATCCGCATACCTATGGTGTTTCCTATTTTTCTTCACGCGGTCCGACAGCAGATGGACGTATGAAGCCGGATCTGGTTGCCCCGGGTGAAAATATTCTTTCCGCATGTCATCGATGGCCAAAGAATAAGCTTACCGTGCGCAACGCCTATGTGGAAATGAGTGGCACCAGCATGGCGACGCCTCATGTCTCAGGATTGCTTGCTGCTTTTCTTTCCGCTCGCAGGGAATTTATCGGCTATCCTGACCGTGTCAAAACACTGTTGTTGCAACACTGTACCGATCTGAATCGTGATCCGTA
>JACTML010000223.1 GCA_014584635.1 Nitrosomonas eutropha
CTGAGCATGGTATTTTTCATGGTATTACCAATTAGCAGGAAAATAAGCCATTGAATATAAAAGATAAAAATGTCTTGTTTACAATAGAGTGGGAATGAACCAAGCAAGCCGCTAATCCTCTTTCGCCTGTGGCCCACCATTTATGCTAATAAGCTTCTGCCCTTCACTCCAGAACCTGTTTAATCATTTGATGGGGAAAATAACAGATGGAGGCACCGGATGATTACTACTTCCCATCTGTTACAAATAATGGATTTTCCAGCCATCAACATTCGGTAATACTAACGCTGACAGCCAGGCCACCCAGCGAAGTTTCCTTATATTTGTGCGACATTTCCAGGCCAGTCTGCTTCATCGCGTTAATGCAGTTATCAAGTGATATAAAATGCTCGCCTGTGCCGCGACAGGCAAGTGCAGCAGCGGTATGTGCCTTGATTGCACCAAAACCATTGCGTTCAATACAGGGCACCTGAACCAGCCCGCCGACCGGATCGCAAGTCATGCCTAAATGGTGTTCCAGTGCGATTTCAGCAGCGTTCTCGATTTGTTCTGTGGAACCTCCCCGTACTGCAGAAAGACCGGCTGCCGCCATGGCAGCGGCTGAACCCACCTCTCCCTGGCACCCTACTTCTGCACCGGAAATGGAACTACGATGTTTGATCAGCCCGCCAATTGCTGCAGCTGTTAATAAAAAGTCCTGTACTTGCTGAGGTGTGCCCCCCTCATGTTTCAACAGATAGTAGATAACAGCAGGAATGACTCCGGCGGCTCCATTAGTCGGCGCGGTTACAACCATATGCCCTGCGGCATTTTCCTCATTTACTGCCATGGCATAAGCACATAGCCAGTCATTCAGCGTACCTTTTTCCGGATTCGCTTTCAGTTGTTTGAACAAATCTTTTGCACGCCGATGTATCCCCAAACTCCCCGGAAGACGGCCCTCAGACGTTAATCCCTGTTCAACACAACGGCACATTGCCTGCCAGATAGCATCCAGCCCCTGTTCAAGATCCTGTTCCGACATGCGAGTCAGCTCATTGGCACGTTTCATTGCAGCAACAGACAAACCGCTTTGTCGTGACATTTCAAGCATGCTGTCCGCCGAATCGAACGGATAAGGATAGGTACCGGCAAACTCGATTTTAAGCGGGGCATCCAGCTGGCTGATTTCCGCCAATGTGCAGATGAATCCCCCTCCGATGGAAAAAAAAGTTTCCGATGAAACCTTCTTTCCTTCTTCATCCAGAAGATAAAAAATCATTCCATTGGGATGCTGGGGCAATGGCTCTGATTTATCAAAAACAATATCATCTTCCGGGTTGAAGCCAACATATCTGCCACTGGCAAGCTGTACCGTATCAGCAGCCCAGAGTTTCTCAGTAAGCGCATTGACATCCTGTTCGGCAAGGGATGCCGGGCTGTAGCCGTGCAATCCCAAAGTCACAGCTCGATCTGTCGCGTGCCCTCTCCCGGTAAACGCCAGTGAACCCTTGAGTACACAATAAATACGGTAGTTATGCTTGTTCGGGGTTTGTAAAATTATCTGATCGATATTATTACGAAAAACATTTGCCGCTACCATTGGCCCCATTGTGTGCGAACTGGAAGGACCAATGCCGATTTTAAACAGATCAAGTACACTTATGAACATGGGATAATTTTGAATTGATATTAAACAGGGAAACGGAGCATACACCCTTCAGTGAAAGTTTGAACAGGTTCTGCCAGTTTGCAGTCATTACCTGAATTGTATGATAGCGAACTGGTTGCATTCACTTCACGAACTGACAGGCTGTTTATACAGCTATCATAAAGATAGTAATTGACCGGCATAAACAGGCTATGGTCTAATTCTGTAGCTCAAGAACGACACAGGCGGTTAACTCAGCGGTAGAGTGCCACCTTCACACGGTGGAAGTCATTGGTTCGATTCCAGTACCGCCTACCATATTTTGTCACACGCTCTTCCCGTGTATTTGCCGGTAAAAAGATACCCGCAAGCCTTATAATCGGTAGTATGACAAAAATTTGTTCATCTACTATTTGGCCGTTTAAACAGCTTTCCAGCCATCATCGCAGATACATCCACTATTAATCAACTTTATTTCCGGCCATGCCCAATCCGGTGACACATCTTATTTTGCAATCGTTTCTTGTATGCCTGGTTTTCTTCCAGCCCGTTCTCTGTCAGGCTGATCTGGTTAAAACCATAGAGCAAATCAAACCGGCAATTATCGGCATTGGCTCCTTCTACAAACTGCGCTCACCTCCTGTCAATTTTCTTGGAACAGGCTTTGTAATCGGGGACGGGCAGCATGCCATAACAAATACCCATGTCATTTCTGATTTGTCCGGCAGTAAAAACAAAGAATCATTAATTATCATGACTGGCAAAGGAGATAAACCAGAGCTGAGAAGTGCCGTTGTCGTTGCTTTGGACAAGGAACATGATCTGGCTCTGTTACGGTTTGAGGGATCCTCATTGCCCACCATGAAACTGGGAAATGCCAACACGGTAAAAGAAGGAAAATCACTGGCGTTTACCGGTTTCCCCATCGGAATGGTGCTGGGCTTTTACCCGGTAACACATCACGCTACCATTTCTTCAATTACGCCAGTCATACTGCCAGCACAAAACGCCAGACAGCTCGATGCAGCAAAAATTCGCCAACTGCAAAAATCAGCCTATACGGTATTCCAGCTCGACGGCACCGCTTATCCTGGCAATAGTGGCAGCCCATTATATGACCCGGATACAGGCGAAGTTTATGGTGTGGTGAATATGGTCTTTGTCAAAGGTAAAAAGGAATCCATATTGAGTGATCCCAGCGGAATCAGTTATGCCATTCCCGGTAATTACATCGTTGATTTACTTAAACGCGGGGGGCAAGATAACTTCTAGTTGTTCAGCTCCACTCTATGATAGAGAGCTTACCCCTTAAAACACTTACAATACCCATCACTTTTTCATCTGCCTGGTTGTTTACATACCAATCCAAGAGGGAGGTATTTTGATTCAGGTATCCAATCATTATGTTTCCAAGTTTTCGGTACTGCTCGCCAGTATTGAAGCTGTTGCGCTGTTCAGTATTTTTTTTGCTGGTGCGGCCATCCGGTTTTTGCAGTGGGACGGCACCATATCCAAACTGCTGATCTCCCAATTACCCGGGGCGTTTACATTTACCTTTGTTACGATTGCCAGCATGGCTGCGCTGGGCATGTACCAGATGGAAGGCAAGCAGGATTTTGAAGGTATTCTGCTCAGACTGCTGCCATCCTTTGCGCTGGGATTCAGTTTTATCACCCTCATCTTCTATCTGTTTCC
>JACTML010000132.1 GCA_014584635.1 Nitrosomonas eutropha
TATCAGAAGGAGTATGTCACGAATGGGTAAACAATTGGATTCAATCACCATTCCCCCTTATGAACCTAAAGCAGGTGAGGAATACATGAGCCCGGAGCAGTTGGCGCATTTCCGCAAAATACTGGAAACCCAACGAGATGAGCTCAGCAGGGAAATCGATCGTACCGTACATGTCATGCAGGAAGAATCCACAATTTTTGCTGATCCGGCCGATCGGGCCACACAGGAATCCGATATGGCACTGGAGCTGCGCAGTCGTGACCGCGAACGCAAGCTAATCAAGAAAATTGGTGAAATTATCACAAAAATTGAAGAGGGCGAGTACGGCTACTGCGAAAAATGTGGTGTCGAAATTGGCTTAAAACGTCTGGAAGCCCGGCCCACAGCAACCCTTTGCATTGACTGTAAAACCCTGGACGAAATCCGGGAAAAGCAAATGGCTAAATAACTCCAGCAGATGACCATAATTCCGGTGTTCTGCCGCAATTATGGTCAAACCTGGAAAAGACGACAAAAAGCCTCTTCCCGATTTTCCTGCAACGCCATTTACTGCAAAATAAACCCATTCTTCTCAGAAAACCTGTCCAAGACTTCAATTTAAACGCTGTATGCGCCCTTCGATGAAAAATCAAACAGGTTCTCAGCGGGCTGCATCACTATGCGACAACAGCTGCACAATATCGGTATATCCCCGTTTTTGCGCCCAGGCCAGAGCTGTACCATCAGCTTCGTTTCTGATTGACGCATTTGCACCATGCTTTAACAACAGCTCAACGGTATCGTAATGATTGCCCCGCGCGGCCATCATTAATGCTGTCGTACCATTATCTGTTGTGACATTCACTCTTGCACCATAATCCAGCAAGAATCTGACAATTTCCCTGTAACCCTTACTGGCGGCGTAAATTAACGGATTCCAGCCGTCATGATCTATTTTGGCGCCCTTGGCATACAGCTGCTTAAGTAAATCCAGCTGTCCATAGTAACCTGCCAACATGGCGGCGGTTTCCCCGTACTTATTTTGCAGATCAGGATGCGCGCCCGCTTCCAGCAGCAATCCTCCTATTTCCGGATTTTTATTCCGGGCAGCCAGCATCAGCACTGTTTCACCGTGCAAATCCCGCACATCCGGATTAGCACCTTTTTCCAGCAGATTTTTGATACGATGAGTTTTGTTGTTTTCCACCGCTGACAGCAAATCTTCATCTGCGCCGGCATGGGCAGGCAAATATAGGCACAGGACACAAAACAAGGTTACAACCGATGCAATACTCCATTTATTCCACAGGGGTTTATTCATTTCAGGCTACCTTGAACAAGTTGAAGAAGTTATGGGTCGTCATTGCCGCAACATCAGCGACATCCGTTTCACGCAATCGGGCAATTTCTTCAGCGACATGACGCACAAATGCGGGCTGGTTGGTTTCACCCCGGTGAGGAACAGGTGCCAGATAAGGAGAATCAGTTTCGATCAGCATCCTGTCAGCCGGTACTTTCCTGGCCACTTCTTTAATGATTGCAGCATTCTTGAAAGTCACAATCCCGGAAAACGAGATATAAAAATTCAAATCGAGCGCGCGCCGGGCAATCTCCCACGATTCAGTAAAGCAGTGCATGACTCCCCCTACTTTATCCGCTCCCTCCTCCTTCATGATACGCAGTGTATCTTCTGCCGCTGCGCGTGTATGAATAATCAACGGTTTGCCACATTCCCTGGCGGCACGGATATGGCATCTGAATCGTTCACGCTGCCATTCGAGATCGCCTTTCAGCCGGAAATAATCCAGGCCGGTTTCCCCCAGAGCAACTACCTTGGGATGATCAGCCAGTTTCAACAATTGTTCAACTCCAGGCTCCTCCGTATCTTCATAGTCAGGATGCACGCCTACCGAAGCAAACAAATTCTGGTGTAATTCCGCCAGGGCACGTACACGCGGGAAGTGCTCCAGATTGACACCCACGCATAAAGCATGGGTCACCTGACTGGTTTGCATATTCATCAGTAAATTATCCAGATTATTTGCCAGATCAGGAAAATCAAGATGGCAATGAGAATCAACAAACATAAGATTACACAATGGTTAATTTGATTTGTGGATATTTTCGGAACAGGTTTTCAAACAAATTACAATATCGCGCCTACTCCAGGCTGGCAGATCTGAAGTCCGCTTTACTCACATCGGCCCAGCAATTAGGCGTTTCAAACAAGCGAATATGTTCCAGCTCCAGCCTGCCTGCATATCTGTCCTGAAATATGCGATGCAGACAATCAAATGCAATCAGCGCCAGATTTTCCGCAGTAGGTTGTACTTTCAATACAACAGTTTTGTGATCGTCCATTGATTGCAGAAATTCCAGCACGCGCGCATCACCGGCATAAACCAGAAAAGCATGATCCCACTGCTCTACCAGCACCTCACGGATCAGGCGCTTAATCCCCGAAAAATCCATAACCATACCTTGCTCGGGCGCTCCGGCATCAGTAATAATACCGCCGGAAATGGTGACTTCCAGCACGTAACGATGTCCATGCAGATTGCGACACTGGCTTTGGTGGGTGGAAATGCGATGCCCCGCATCAAACTCGAATTTTCGTGTGATTAACATTTCAGGAATTATAGCATTGCCATCTGTCGCCAGATAATCAGAGGTCCTTCCATCAAAAATATTCTGAGTCAGGAAAACCACAACCGTAACAGCGCCGGGTTGACCTATGTTTACCCGGTTATTTCCCGCCGCGCGGGAGGAATATCCATTGGCATCAATCTTAACCCCAACAACGCATGCAACTGGCGCTGCATCTATTGCCAGGTACCTGATCTCAGACGAGGTGCGGCTCCTACCGTTAACCTGATCCAGTTGGAACAAGAGTTACGCGCTTTTTTGCACGAACTGCTGTTCGGAAAATTTATGCTGGAAAGAGTTCCGCAGGAAGCAAGGATCATCAGGGATATCGCCTTATCCGGAAACGGTGAGCCAACCAGTGCCCAGGAATTTGAACAGGTTATCGACATTATCACCAGAGTAAAAGCTGATTTTCTCCTGCCGGATGCGCTCAAACTCGTGCTCATTACCAATGGCAGCCTGATCAGCAAGGCATACGTGCAAAATGGAATACGTCAGATGGCAAAATTTAATGGTGAGATCTGGTTCAAGCTCGACAGCGTTACGCAGGCCGAACGACAACGTATTAATCATACGCGGACGAGCTTGCAGCGCGTGCATGAAAATCTGCAAACAGCAGCACTACTCTGCCCAACCTGGCTTCAAACCTGTGTGTTTAAGCTGAATGATGCACATCCTGATAAAGCAGAAACTGATGCTT
>JACTML010000139.1 GCA_014584635.1 Nitrosomonas eutropha
TATGAATCCCCATAAGGGTGCCAGCCAACAAAGCGTGCACCCGACAAGTGGGAGTCTGCGCGATTTCAGGCATTTTCCTGGCTTCGGGTTTATACTGCTCTCAAGCCGAGTCTCGTCCCGCCCACTTGCGGGTAACGCACACCGTTGGGCGGCAGAGCCAATTGCTCACACATAGCGATGTGTAAAAGATTAATAAGATTAGAATGAAAACGCCTCCGTAAATACAGAGGCGTTTTGTTTGTTCCTTATTTATTCCTTTGATAAAAAGAGCGTGATGGTCACATTACCATCGCCGAGAATTTCTTTCAGTTCTTTGGCAGAAACATTATTAATCCTGCCAAGCCGTGTAAAGTTCCACGAATTAGGTGCGTAATAAATCACGAAAGCGTTTCCCTGATACAAGATAATATCCCCGGCTTCTGTGGTAATCTGCTCGTCGTTTCGCGGCAAATCCATGCCCAATGAACCGACTTTCTCCATGCTGCCGTAGTCGCGCATGTTGATGGTTATGGGTCCTTTTGAAAGCGCTTTTTTCAAGGCGTCTACTGAAGAGTTTTTAACAAGTGTCGCTGTAAGTGTAGTATCTCCAATTTGAATATTCATAGCATTGATCTCCAGCATGTTTGAGTTGTCCTGATTATCAGTTTCAACTTCCTCCGTTGGCGGTAAAGTAGTTGGCGTAGAAACTATCATGCTTGGTGTTGGCGGTGTCGCAGTTGGCGAGAATCCACAAGCAGCAACGAACGCAACTACAAAGATGGTCACGATTGTTTGACGATAACGCTGATACATTGTTCTTTATAATTTTCGGTAATCCTCATCACTCACAGCCTCGAACCATTCATTTTTAGAATTCTCGCCCGGTATTTCAAGGGCAAGGTGGGAAAACCAACTGTCGGCTTTTGCGCCATGCCAGTGCTTTACGCCTGCTGGAATATAGACGGTATCTCCGGGCTTCAAACTCTTTGCTTTTTTGCCTTCCTGCTGATACCAACCTTCGCCCGCTGTGCAGACAAGCACCTGACCGCCGCCGGAGGAAGCTTTGTGAATATGCCAATTGTTCCGGCAGCCAGGTTCAAAGGTTACATTTGCCACAAAAGGTTTCCCTTTTTCCGGCTTGAACATGGGGTTCAGATAGCTGTTTCCGGTGAAATACTGGGCAAACATATCGTTGGGCATCCCCTTGCCAAAAACATTTTGCCTGTCAAAGTCCGTTGTTCCTTCGGCTTTTGCTGTGGGAACATTTTCTTTCAGGCGATTGTATTCATCCTCGGACACAGGGCGAACAAACTCGTTTTTGACATTTTCGCCGCCGATTTCCACCGCGATATGGCTGAACCATGAATCCTTTTTTGCTCCATGCCAATGCAGCAGATCGGTGGGAATATAGACAACCATTCCTGGAAACAGTGAGAGCGGTTCTTTGCCTTCCTGCTGATACCAGCCTTCTCCGGCTGTGCAGATCAATATCTGTCCGCCACCTGTGGTACCGCGATGATTGTGCCAGAATGTGCGCGAGCCGGGAGAAAAGGTTACATTCGCCAGCATCATCAATCTTCCAGCCAGTTTGACCGGGTACAGATAAGTTTTACCGGTCATATACTTTGCCAGCAGAAAATTGCGAATGCCGGTTCCAAATATATTTGCTTTCTTAAATTCTTTTAAATCCGTGTATTTCATTGTTGTATACCTCATTCTGTTTTTTAGCCGCGACGGAATATCATCGAAAGCATGGACTTCAAATTCAATTTTCCACCGTAAACCGGCATCATGCTGGCGTTTCCATAATCCTTGATCTGCTCCACATTTTGCAACACATCCATATCCGCTTCTGAAATAATAAAATCCACATCCGCGTTATTTTTCATGTGTGCTGGATTTGCCGTTTTAGGTAAAGCAAGCAGACCGAGTTGCAGCACGTAGCGAATCCCTAACTGTGGGATGGTAACGCCATATTTTTCTGCGATTTTTGCAACTTCCGTGTTTTTCAATAACTCGCCATGTGCAACCGGCGAATATGCTTCCACCAGAATACCTTTATCTTGGGTGTATTTAATCAATTCTTTTGGCGTGTTGCTGATATGCGCCAGAATCTGGTTGACCATCGGTTTGACAGAACAGGACGCAAGAATATTGTCGAGATCAGGCTTCTCAAAGTTGGAGACTCCAATCGCACGTAGTTTTCCTGCTTTATACGCTTCTTCAAGCGCTCGCCACGCTTCGCGATTTCCTTCGAAATATCGCTCTGCTTCCCCGAATTTTGTCCACGGCTGCGGGCTGTGAATAATCATCATGTCCGCGTAATCAAGTCCCATCGTTTTAAGGGATTGGTCAATAGATGAAACTGCCTTTTTGTATGACTTCACTTCCGCGGCAAGTTTCGTGGTGACGAACAGTTCTTCCCTTTTCACGCCACAAGATTTGATCCCCTCGCCAACACCGCGTTCATTTCGATATGCCTGCGCTGTATCAATGTGACGATAACCGATTTGTACAGCATCCTTCACAGCCTGCACAACATCTTTGTCGCTGATAAACCATGTTCCGAGACCGAGTTTCGGAATCTCCACTCCGTTCGACAGGGTAAATTTTTCTTCTAAAATCAGTACTGCTGTAGATGAAATATCAAGCAAAGTAATATTGGTAAAACCATTGGCCACCAGAAATGCAGCTTCATGTGCATTGCCGCATCCCGGTATCAAAATAGCCGCATTTTTATTTTTATATTGTTCCATATATTGGGTAAGGGCTGGAGATGCATAGCCAATATCCCAGCCCGTTTGCCCGGTAGTCCAACGATGATTCCAAAAGTCGGCGTTTAATTCTTTACTCATATTGAGAGGTAAGTTAAGGGTGATCTGATTTAAAGAAACCAGCTATTAATTTCATTGTATGTTATCTCGTAGGAGAAAAGTTGATCCGGTATATTTTCAATTTTTACCTGATGCAGCAACTTTCTGAAATGGTTGAGCAAAAACATCATAGGTCTGGAGCCGGTGCTCACTCTGTTCACTTTTAATTCTTGTAATTTATTAAAAGGAAGCGTATCCGTTGCCAGTATGTTTAAAGGCAACTGAATCTCTGATTTAAGAACAGCAATGGTTTCAAGTTCCTTAATAAACGGTATAAAAATACCATCGGCGCCCGCCTTTGCAAATGCTGAAGCTCTTTCAATGCAGGTTTGAATTTTATTTTCAATTGTACCGGGTAATAACATTGCATCTGTACGGGCATTTACAAACAGGTTAATTCCTTTTTTATAGCCCATTGGGCATATCGCAAAAGTG
>JACTML010000175.1 GCA_014584635.1 Nitrosomonas eutropha
CGCATACCGGGTAGCATGCCTTTGACTGCGCGCATCATTTTTGCCATGCCTCCCTTGTTCATCATTTTCATCATCTTGCGTGCCTGTTCAAATTGCGTAAGCAGGCGATTGACTTCCTGCACAGTCACGCCAGAGCCTGCGGCGATACGGCGTTTACGGGAAGCCTTGATGATTTCCGGTTTAGCCCGTTCCTGGGGCGTCATGGAGTTAATGATACCTTCTGTGCGGTTGATGATTTTTTCATCCACGTTCATGTTCTGGGCAGCCTGACTAAGCTGGTGCGGCAGTTTGTCCAGCATGGCGCTCATACCCCCCATTTTTTTCATCTGCTGAAATTGCTGCTGAAAATCGTTGAGGTCAAAGCCTTTGCCTGATTTCACTTTCTTCATCAGGCGTTCAGCTTCTTTCTGATCAGATGCGCGCTGTGCGTCTTCAATCAGCCCGAGCACATCCCCCATCCCCAGAATACGCGAAGCCATGCGATCCGGATAAAACGGTTCCAGCCCGGTGAGTTTCTCAGCAACGCCCGCAAATTTGATTGGTTTGCCGGTAACGTGGCGAACCGATAACGCGGCACCGCCACGTGCATCGCCGTCCAGTTTGGTGAGAATGACTCCGGTCAGTGGCAGTGCCTCAGAAAATGCCTTGGCGGTATTGACCGCATCCTGCCCCTGCATGGCATCAACCACAAACAGTGTTTCGATTGGCTTCAGCAGTTGTTCCAGCTGGCTGATTTCCTGCATCATGGCTTCATCGATCCCCAGTCGTCCGGCGGTATCGACAATCACAACATCGTGATGGTGTTTGCGCGCGAAATCCAGAGCAGCAGTGCTGATTTCAGCAGGTTGCTGGCCCGTTTTAACCGGGAAAAAGTCAGCACCGGTTTGTTCAGCCAGAAGTGCCAGCTGTTCGATTGCAGCCGGACGGTAGATATCACAGGAAACCAGCAGAACCTTTTTCTTCTTTTGCTCCATGAGCCATTTCGCCAGCTTGCCGCTGCTGGTGGTTTTACCGGCACCCTGTAATCCCGCCATTAAAATGACAGCCGGCGGGGTGATATTCAGATTAATGTCTGCTTTATCCCCACCCATGATGGCAACCAGCTCCTCATGCACAACGCCGATGAGTGCCTGACCGGGAGAGAGTTTTCCCAGTACTTCGTGGCCGATGGCACGTTGCCTGACCTGCTCAATGAATACTTTGATTGCGGGCAGGGCAACATCGGCTTCAATGAGCGCCATGCGTACTTCACGCAGAGCTTCCTGGATATTGCTTTCTGTGAGGCGTGCTTCACCACGCAGGGTTTTGATAACGCCGGAAAGTCGTTCAGTTAGATTGTCAAACATGTAAGCTCCTGTTGAAACGGTATTCGCTGGTGAGAGTTGTTCCCTGTGCTAAACTTTACGGAAACTGTCAAACAGCACTTCAGCTTTATCCGGACGCAGGGTAGACTGGTTGTTTTCCACCAATTGTTCAGATTGATTGCCAATGCCGAGTATTCTAACTTATCTCAGTACTTCGTTGCTTTACGGGATTGCCGGATGGTATTTCTGGCGAACCTTGCGCACAGCTGTGCCGGCGCTGCAGGCGAATACTGCCGGAATGATGCCAAACGTAAAGCTGCAGCAATTCATGATGTTCGTTCCACTGGTAATGCATGCAGCAGTACTTTACCACTCGGTATTTATGGATGGCATGCTGAGTTTTGGTGTCGGTAACGCCATTTCGGCAATCGTGTGGCTGACTGCCCTGATTTACTGGGGCTCCGGATTCTTGTTCTCATTGCGAGGCTTGCAGAACCTCATTGCACCAATTTCCGTTATAGCGGCGATTGCTGTTCTGGTTCCGCTGTTGCTGCCCTCCGTTCATCCGCTGGCGCATGCCGGGATGACTGCTTTCAAGGCGCATTTGTTAACAGCGATGCTTGCTTACAGTCTGTTTATAATTGCTGCCTTGCATGCGCTTCTGATGACACTGCTTGAGCGTCGCTTGCATCATTCCGTTGTGTCTACGATTTTTGCGCAACTGCCCCCGTTGCTGGTGATGGATAAAATGCTCTTTCGCCTGGTGTGGGTCGGATTCGTTTTGCTCAGTCTGACCTTGCTCAGCGGTGTCGTATTTTCAGAAGAATTGTTTGGCAAATCGGTACCGTTTACGCACAAATCATTGTTTGGTTTCATTTCCTGGGGAATATTCGCCGCTTTACTTATCGGCCGGCATTTTTACGGATGGCGCGGACGGACTGCAATTCGCTGGATGCTGGCCGGATTCGTCGCACTTGTTTTGTCCTATATCGGCAGCAAATTTGTACTGGAAATCATTCTTAATCGCTGACTGGACTTCCGGGCAACCGAATACACTTTCTGCTGTCCCTTTCCTGTCAATAGTACGTTTGCATGAACGCAACGGAAGCCAATAACCAGATCCTGGATGAGTTTACAGACGCTTTGTGGCTGGAAGATGGCTTGTCCCGTAATACGCTGATCAGCTATCGAGCCGATTTGCAGCAGCTGATCACATGGTTAGGCAGGCAGGAGCGGGCAAACGGATTGTTAAGTGAGGTTGCCCAGGCTGATTTGCTGATGTTTCTGTCCGACAGGATCGCACAAGGAGCAAAAGCGAGTACCGCCAGCAGGGCGCTGATCTGTATCAAACGGTTCTACCGTTACCTGCAGCGCCAGGGCAGGATTTCTGCCAACCCCGCCATGAATATAGATAACCCGAAGGTTTCCCGTCATCTTCCCGTCAGCCTGGCTGAATCCGAAGTGGAAATGCTGCTGGCTGCTCCGGATGTTCAACAGCCGCTTGGATTGCGCGATCGCGCCATGCTGGAAATACTTTACGCAGCAGGGCTGCGGGTATCCGAACTGGTTGATCTGGCTGTTGCCCAAGTCCGCCAGGATATGGGGGTTGTACGTATTTTGGGTAAAGGCAGCAAGGAACGCTTGGTTCCTCTGGGTGACGAGGCATTGCACTGGCTGGATCTTTATCTTCAACGGGCGCGTCCGGTACTGTTGGCTGGAAAACAGAGCAATATGCTGTTTGTGACAACCCGAGGAGGTGCCATGACGCGCCAGGCGTTCTGGTATCTCATCAAGCGACATGCGCAGCAGGCGGGAATCGTTAAGCTGCTCTCCCCGCATACGTTGCGTCATGCATTTGCCACCCATTTGCTCAATCATGGTGCTGATCTGCGGGTGGTGCAGCTGTTACTGGGTCACAGCGATATTTCCACAACGCAAATATATACA
>JACTML010000055.1 GCA_014584635.1 Nitrosomonas eutropha
TTGCCAGCCACATCCAGATTTTCCAGTAACTGGAAATAAACTTCAGCATCTGCCAGATCCGTTGCATCCTGTACACAAGCAGGGCCGCCCAGACTGATCCACGTCCCTTCCACACACCGTCTTAACGCCATCCTGTCGTACAACATCAGTGCCTGCTCCAGTAGCGGCAACACCCTGTTCAAACGCTGCCTGCCATCGTCACTCAAAGCACCTGAATCCGCACAGACACGTAATGCATCAATCAGCACGCATTGCGACAATACATTGGCAATACCATACAAATCCTTTAAAGAAAAACCACAAAATGGAGCCCGTAAAAGTGCCAGCCAGGCAATGCGATCCGCTGGATGTGCCAGTGCCCGGGTCAGTGCCAGTAAATCCCGGATTACCGTACGCTGTGCCAGCTGCTCGATCTCTACAGCCTGAAAAGACAAACCCTCTTGCCGAAAACAGGCAACGATACTGGCCAGATGGCCACGATTACGCACCAATACAGCGATTTTTCCATACGGCTGCACAGCCCTCGCCTGCCGCACAATGGCTACCACTTGTTCTGCTTCAGCCCGATCATCCTTCTGCAGATAAGGATAAACTCTGACCGTTTCTCGTCCGGAATGGGCGTGAAAAGCTGTTGAATGGACATAGGAAACAGCACCGACAGCCACATCATCCACAGCCGGCAATATCTGCGGAAAATAACGATTCACCCAATCAACAATCCCTTGCTGGGAACGAAAATTGACCGAAAGACGCAGAAACTTCATCTGCACCTGACCAAAATATCCGCAATCACGAATACTCAGAAACAGCCCTACTTCAGCCTGGCGGAAGCGATAAATAGATTGCATCGGATCGCCCACCAGGAACAGCGTGCGCCCATCTCCGGCCTGCCAGCCGCCAGTCAGCCGTTTCAGCAATTCGGCTTGACTGGATGAGGTATCCTGAAATTCATCCACCAGAATATGGTGAATCCGGTAATCAAGTGCCAATGCCAGATCGGTGGGCATATCCGGTTCACCCAGCGCC
This sequence comes from Nitrosomonas eutropha, assembly GCA_014584635.1. Lineage (GTDB taxonomy): Bacteria > Pseudomonadota > Gammaproteobacteria > Burkholderiales > Nitrosomonadaceae > Nitrosomonas > Nitrosomonas eutropha_B. The sequence goes on from JACTML010000055.1 coordinate 1,027, forward strand.
CGAATTGCCGCCATGGCAATTTCCGCAAAATCTACCTGCCCACGCTGCTGAAACACCAGCAGCAAATACCCGGCGGCAATTGTGAGTAAACTAAACAAAGCCTGCAGCGTTTCCCATTCTTCATCCGCATAGCACTCCGGCGGCAACTGCCTGAATGATTGCAAACACTGACGAAACCCTTCCTCATTTTTCAGCGTGGCAAGCAACGCCATCATGCGTTGCTTCATTACGTCCAGATGCGTTTTGCTTGCGGCATCACGTGCTGACGATGGCGCCGGAAATCCATTGGTTTTCGTTACCTGCTTACGCCACTCCCCTGTCTGCGTAAGCAGAAAATCTGCCATGTCTTTCCAAACAGAACGCTCTGCAGGCGCACTGCCGGGCCAGAGCGTAATTGTCTTCTCTGTTGCCAGCCCGGCTTCAGCCAGATTCATTGCAGCAAACTGCATCAGTTCGATAATCTCTGTCCGGTAATTTGCCGGTGAGGATTCGACCAATTTTTCCAGCGTCGCAGTCACCCGATCTGCCAGCGCTGATTCCAGTCGCTCACGCATGCTGGCTGAATCCGTCGCATTAATTACATGCTGCAACCATAAATCGCGTCGCGCCAGCATATCGGCGATCAGTCGCTGCAATCTGTCCAGACGATTATCCAGATGGCTGATCAGATGTTCGATCGCTGCCGTCCACTCACTGCCTTTTTCCAGTTCTTCAATCGTCAGACGCGCAGCGTCCAGATACAGCTTGTCAGCATCCTCCGCAACGGAGGATAGCGCTCCCTGGCGAGAATTCACCGGCATACGCTCAACCAGCCGAGCACACAGAGAATCAATCGTTTGAATACGCAAACGTGATGGATTGCGCAGCAGCTGCCACCCTCGCGCCTGATCATGCGCCAGTACCCGGTTGGCCAGCTCGCGAAACTGATGCTGGTACGGATCTTGTGGCAGCCCTGTTTCCCTGTTGGCGTCACGCAAAGCCTGCAAAACTCTGTGTTTCATTTCACTGGCGGCTTTGCGCGTGAAGGTAATGGCAATGATCTCCTCGGGTTCCGCTACTGTCGCAAGCAATACCAGAAAACGCTGCGTCAGCAATCCAGTCTTGCCTGAGCCGGCTGGAGCCTGAACAATAAAGGAGTGTTGCGGATCAAGCGCCTGTTGACGCTCAGCCCGATCTGAAATATCCGGTTGTGCACCCATGGGAATAATCAAAAAAACATCATCACGATTCAGGATAGCGCGACAAACTGCCCCGCCTGCTTCGTATCACTTGGAATCTGCTCAATATTTCAAATGAGCGGAGCGTTTGCACATATCCTTACAACCAGCGTTTACGACGAAAATAAATTAGCATACCCATCACCACAACAGCCATGACACCAAGCACATAAAAATATCCAAAGCGCCAGTGCAGTTCAGGCATGTTCCATGGATTTTCGGTATCGAAATTCATGCCGTACAGGCCGGTGATAAACATGAGCGGCAGAAAAATCGTGGCAATGATGGTTAGTTCTTTCATGATGTCATTCATGCGCTGATTCACCACGGACAGATAAGTATCCAGCAGATTGGAAGCCATATCACGGTAAGTTTCAACAAAATCGATCACGATTACGCAATGATCATAACAGTCGCGCATGTAAAGACGTGTAATATCAGACAGAAAATGCCCATCATCGCGCATGAGCGTCGCGATAACCTCGCGCTGCGGCCACCAGACACGGCGCATCTGAACCAGTTCACGTTTGATGCAGTGAATTTTGTTACGTGCCTCACGACCCGGGTTATCAAGTATTTCATCTTCCAACGCCTCAAGCCGATCTCCCAGCGCTTCAAGCAACGAAAACCCGCTATCCACAATGATATCTGCCAGCGCATACAGCAAATAATCAGAGCCGTGCTCACACAGCTTGCCTGCATTATGAATACGTCTTCGAATGGGCTCGAAAAAATCGTCCGGACCATCGTTAATGCTGATGAGATAGTTCTTCCCCAGAAAAATACTGATCATGCCCACGCTCAGCTCACCTGCCTGATCCTGGTACAGATAATTGAGGACGATAAACTGCTGCGCCGCGTAGGCTTCTATTTTTGAACGGGTTTCCCGATGAAGCACATCTTCAAGCGCAAGCGGATGCAGTTCAAACTTCGCGCTCAATACCTGCAACTGCTCCGGAGCAGGCAACCCCTGCAAGTGTAACCAGGCAATATCAGCCGCACTGG
>JACTML010000150.1 GCA_014584635.1 Nitrosomonas eutropha
TGAAGCTCGGGAATCAGATCGGATGGTTTGGCCAGATGAAAGGCGCCACTGGCAATAAACAGAATGTGATCCGTGCGAATCATGCCGTATTTGGTCGAAATAGTGGTTCCTTCCACCAATGGCAACAAATCCCGTTGTACGCCCTGGCGTGAAACATCCGTCCCGGACACTTCCGAACGGCTGGTGATTTTGTCAATTTCATCGAGAAACACAATGCCGTTTTGCTCCACATTCTGCACGGCGTTAAGTTTTAGTTCTTCATCGTTGATCAGGCGTGCTGCTTCTTCTTCAGTAAGCAGTTTTTTAGCTTCGCGAATACGCAGTTTGCGTGTTTTCTTGCGGCTGGATCCCATATTCTGGAACATGCCTTGAATCTGCGAAGTCAGTTCCTCCATGCCAGGAGGTGCAAAAATTTCCATGCTGGCCTGGGGTATGGCGATTTCAATATCGATTTCCTTATCGTCCAGATCTCCTTCGCGCAATTTTTTGCGAAACTTCTGCCGTGTTGAATTACTTTCTTCATGAAAATCGGATTCAAAACCTGTATCGCGTGCCGGTGTCAGCAGCGCATCCAGAATACGTTCCTCCGCCCGATCTTCAGCCAGCGACTGATTTTTCTTGATTTCGTGCTCGCGTGCCTGCTTGATGGCGGATTCCACCAGATCGCGGATAATGGAATCGACATCCCGTCCAACGTAGCCCACTTCCGTAAACTTGGTTGCTTCGATCTTGATAAAAGGAGCGTTGGCCAGTTTGGCCAGGCGTCTGGCAATCTCGGTTTTGCCAACACCCGTCGGGCCAATCATCAGAATATTTTTGGGTGTAATTTCGTGACGCAGCGGTTCTTCCACCTGCTGCCTGCGCCAGCGGTTTCTCAGCGCAATGGCCACTGCCCGTTTGGCAGTTTCCTGTCCGATGATATGCTTGTCCAGTTCGTGGACAATTTCCTGTGGAGTCATTTGTGACATAGCGGGTTTTCCTGGCTTGGATAAGTTCCTGGTGTTAATCAAGCTGTTCAATAACATGCACCTGATTGGTATAGATGCAAATATCGCCAGCGATAGTCAGTGCCTTGGCAACAATCTCGGTTGGGCCCAGATCGGTATTTTCCAGCAGTGCGCGAGCGGCTGCCTGGGCGTAAGCACCACCACTGCCAATAGCAGCAAGCCCCTGTTCAGGTTCGATGACATCGCCTGCACCGGTAATAATCAGGGTGGCCTCGTTATCAGCGACGACCAGCATGGCTTCCAGGCGGCGCAGAATGCGGTCAGTACGCCAGTCCTTGGCAAGTTCAACTGCTGAACGCATCAGATGCCCCTGATGCTTCTCCAGTTTGGCTTCAAAGCGTTCAAACAATGTAAAGGCGTCTGCTGTGCCACCGGCAAAGCCTGCAAGAACCTTATCGTGGTAAAGTCTGCGCACCTTGCGTGCACTGGCCTTGGCAACGATTGCGCCCAGTGTGACCTGGCCATCTCCACCCAGTGCCACCTGCCGACCGCGTCGGACTGATACTATCGTAGTCATATTTTTATAGTTGTGACGAAAACAGCCATTATAACGCTGTTTTATAGCGGGGTTCAGTTACGGACAAGATGGATGCCGGGAAAGCGGGGTGGGTAGCGTTCTTTTTTCGATCGGAGAAAATGCTGTGATCGAATGTTTCTGCAGATGGATTTTTAAGCAGATTGCAGCGAAGAGTGACCTCTGCAAACAGAAAACTGATTGGGCTGTATCAGTCTTAATTCCAGGTGTGCAGAGGCCTGGTGTGGGGCGCGGTGCAGCTGGTTATGGCATATTGCCGATCAGCGCAGTGTATTGAGTATTTCTTCGCCGTACTTTTTTTGCGCCAGTTCGCGCAGAGCAATAACGATTGGTTTGTCACGTTCCGCTTCAATCATCGGTGTAGAGCCGACTGATATTTGTCTTGCTCGTGCAGTTGCCGCCAGTGTCATATTAAAGCGGTTCGGGATCACTTCCAGACAATCTTCAACAGTAATGCGTGCCATGGTACATAAACTCCGGTAAAAGATTTAAAAAACGTAAAGCTGGTCAGGAGAATTCGGCAATCAAAGAACGTTGCCTGACGAGTTGCCGCATGGTTTTCAGCCGTTCAGCCTGAATAATGCAGGAGATTTCCTGCGCAGCGGTTTCCAGTTCGTGATTGACAACAACATAATCAAATCTGTGCAGATGAGCGATTTCACTGCATGCTGCTGCGAGACGCCGTTCGATGGTTTTGCTTTCATCCATGCCACGCTGCTCCAAGCGGGTTTTCAGTGTCGTCATGGATGGTGGAAGAATAAATATGGATACCGCTTGTGGGTAGAGCGTGCGTACCTGCTGGGCGCCCTGACAGTCTATTTCCAGTAAAACATCCTGTTCTGCTGCCAGGGTTTCTTCTATCCATTTACGTGAGGTGCCGTAAAAATTTCCGTATACTTCGGCGCTTTCCAGAAATTCACCGTGTTTCTGCATCTCTCTGAAGGTGGTGCGGTCAACAAAAAAATAGTCACGGCTATTCTGCTCATCTCGTCTGGAAGGGCGTGTGGTGTACGAAATTGAGAGCGTTACATTGATATCCGTTTGCAGCAAGGTGCGGATTACACTGGTTTTGCCTGCGCCGGAGGGCGCGCTGATTACGAACAGACAGCTCATAATGTCTCATTGTATTAAAATTCCGGCGTATTTTAACAGGTAAATACAGGAAAATTCGCAGGATTCCCAAAATGAGGGCCTGAATAAATTTGAAGCGGATCATTGTTTCAGTTAGAATCCGTTTTTCTTCAGGCGCGTAGCTCAGCTGGTTAGAGCACCACCTTGACATGGTGGGGGTCGTTGGTTCGAGTCCAATCGCGCCTACCAGAAGACAATCGGCTTCTGGTATTGTCATGCTTCCAGTCTACGTTCACGTTTTCTTTTATATTTTATCCCGCACGGCATCTGTTGCAAGTTTCCCAGACTTGCATTTATCTGCAAGTATGCGGATCGCTTGCGCGTTGCTGGGGGAAAAAACCTTGTCAGCGGCTTCCTGCCAAGGCAACCAGATATATCCCAGGTGTTCGCGTGGTGAAGGAGTAACCGGCACGGTTTGCGGAAGCTCCAGTCCGAATACGTGCTCGGTATTGTGGGTGACTCCGGGCGGGTAGCGCCAGCGCCATTCTTCGTAAAGCTGATAGTGATTTTGTATTTCCCAGTTGCTGAGGATGAAATCGGCCGTGTTCAAACCGGTTTCTTCCCTGAC
>JACTML010000098.1 GCA_014584635.1 Nitrosomonas eutropha
TATATTTATTACAGTCTGGCCAGTCAGGAAGCAGTACAAATTATTGGCACACTGTTTGACTTATACTGCGCAAGTGAAAATCATCAAATATCAGATAACACAAGTAATTCTGGTGAATTGTGTCACATTGCCAGCGGCGATTGTGCCAATGGACAATATCCGGAAAAACAGGATTAGCCTGGATTACGTATTACCTATCGATACCTGACCGGATTCAAACCGGTAACAATAAAAATCAAAGTAAGGAGAAATCACTATGAGTGTCACCTCTGAAACAAAATGGAAAGAACTGGACAAAAAAATGGAAAGAACTGGACAAAAAAATAGCAGTCACCGGCCAGATCAGTGTGGATGATATTGCCGGTATTGCAGCGGCAGGGTACAAGTCGATTATTTGTAACCGTCCGGATGGAGAAGGCGGAGAGAGCCAGCCGGCCAGCACTGCGCTGGAAAATGCGGCAAAGGCGGCAGGATTGCAATTTGCTTATATGCCGGTTGAAGTCGGCCAGGTTTCAGATGATAAATGTTCTGCCTTTCACCAATTGATGCAAACACTGCCGGGTCCCGTGCTGGCTTTTTGCGGCTCGGGGAATCGTGCCCAGGCACTTTACACACGCACAACAAGTACTTCTGCAGGTGGCACATGCAATACCCCTAGTACGGTTGAACCGGCTTGTGACTGGGAACATGCACCGGATGCGGCTAAAACCAGTGCAGCTGCTGCAGCCAGTTCAGCCGGTGTAGCCGCTGCCGAAGCTGAAGCAACCGCCGCTTATTGTGAGCCGGTGGACAAACGTCAGGTTGAAACAGTCGCTGCCTGTAACTGGGACAATGTATTTGATGTGGTCGTAGTAGGAGGCGGATCAGGTGGTTTGGGCGTCACGGCGGTCGAGCCCAGTGAAAAACATTATTATCAGCCGGCCTGGACATTGGTTGGCGGGGGTGCCTATGCCATTGAGCAAACTGCTCGCAACACTGCAGATGTCATGCCCAAAGGTGCGGAGTGGATCAAAGCTGCCGCTGCCGCATTTGCTCCGGAAAAAAATCTGGTTCACCTGACAGATGGTCGCTCTGTCGGTTATCGTCAACTGGTCGTCTGCCCGGGTATTCGTCTGGCTTGGGAAAAAATCGAAGGCGCTCAGGAAACTCTGGGTAAAAACGGCGTCACCTCCAACTATGTATTTGATCTCGCGCCTTATACCTGGTCACTGGTACAGGAACTCAAAAGCGGAAAAGCACTTTTCACCCAGCCACCCATGCCGATTAAATGTGCCGGCGCACCGCAAAAAGCCATGTATTTATCCTGCGATTACTGGCAGCGCAAAGGTGTACTCAATAATATTGATGTGGAATTTGATCTGGCAGGCGCAGTGCTGTTTGGTATTCCCGAGTTCGTGCCACCCCTGATGCAGTATGTGCATAAATACAATGCCAATCTTGCGTTCAATTCCAATCTGGTCAAGGTTGACGGCTCCAAAAAAATTGCTACCTTTGAAGTCAAGAACGAAGCGGGAGAAGTCACCCGTGTGGATAAACCGTTTGATATGTTACACATTACACCGCCGCAAGTCGCACCGGATTTTCTGCGTAACAGTGCGCTGGCCAATGCTGCCGGGTTCTGCGAAGTTGATCCCAAAACCCTGCAAAGCACCTGTTTTTCAAATGTTTTCTCACTGGGTGATGCCTGTTCCGCGCCCAATTCCAAAACGGCAGCAGCAGTCAGAAAACAGGTGGTAATCGTTGCCGAAAATCTGCTGGCGGCAAAAGAAGGGCACGAAATGCGCGCGATTTACGATGGTTATGGTGCCTGCCCATTGACTGTTGAAAACGGCAAAGTGGTTCTGGCTGAATTCGGTTATGGTGGAAAACTGCTGCCAACTTTTCCGCTTAACCCGGTGATTGCCAGAAAACTGTACTGGTGGATGAAAGTTAATCTTTTCCCGTGGATATACTGGGATTGTCTGCTGAAAGGGCGTGAATGGCTCGCCAGATCGACTGAATCCAAATAGATTCCTCCATGGAAGTTCAGTGGTTGGGAATTTTTCCAGGAGTTTTTACAGGATTGGTACTGGGACTGACCGGTTCGGGAGGAGCAATTATCGCTGTTCCCTTGCTGATTTTTGGGCTGGGCGCAACAGTAGCGGAAGCTGCTCCGGTCGCACTGCTGTCCGTGGGAGTATCAGCGGCAGTTGCCACCTATTCATCTTTCAGACAAAAAATTGTGCGTTACCGGACAGCCAGCCTCATTGCCGGGACAGGTATGCTGATTACGCCGGCCGGCGTATGGGTAGCGCAGCAGTTTTCTGACGCGCTGCTGACAGTATTATTTTCTGCAGTACTGATTTATGCCGCCTGGTATATGTATCGCAAGCGCCGTGAATCTGCCACGCAGCCGGAAATGGCTGTTTCTTCGCCCTGCCAGCTTGATCTGGAAAGCGGGCGTCTGATCTGGACCATTCCCTGCGCGCGCGGGTTGCTGGCTTCAGGCGCAACCACCGGGTTTTTATCCGGCCTGCTTGGTGTGGGAGGCGGATTCATCATCATCCCTGCGCTCAGGAAAGTATCTGATTTACCCATGAAAACCCTGATCGCCACTGCGCTTTCCATTACTGCACTGATTTCCCTGAGCGGTGTTGTTTCAGCAACCTCCATGGGATTCATGAACTGGGCGCTTGCGCTGCCTTTTACTGCGGGGACGATTACCGGCACACTGGTTGGCAAGCGCTACGCGCACAGCTTTGATGAAGCAAAATTACAACGCGGCTTTGCCATTCTGGCCTGGTGCATTGCGTTCGGTATGCTGGTCAAGGTGATATATATGGAATCTGCTTTTTCCTGAGAATCTGTTCGCTGCGCTTTGTTTGCTTCGTTCGATTCCGTCTGATACTGACCCTTGAAATCTTGTGAACAGTTCTGACAATGCTGATTGGTTATGAGTGAAAAAAATACGCAGGCCACAGACGAAAAACTCCGTATTGATAAATGGCTGTTTGCTGCACGGTTTTATAAAACACGTTCACAAGCTGCTGATGCAATTGAGCATGGTCAGGTGCAGATAAACGGTATGCGGGTTAAACCATCCAGAATCCTGAACGTTGACGATATGCTCGATATTCGCATCGGACCTTATCACCATCAGGTAAAGGTGCTGGTGTTGTCGCATCAGCGTCGCTCCGCCCCGGAAGCGCAAAAGCTTTACCAGGAAACGGAAGCCAGCCGGCAGGCGCGCGCAATACTGGCAGAAAACCTTAAATCGCAACCGGCACCGCCACGCTACGCCGGGAAAGGCAGACCCACCAAGCGCGCCCGTCGTGATCTGGAACGCTTCATGGACGGGAAATGACATCTCTGGTTGCGCGTGCACAAACGCTGCTCGGGGAAATTTTTGGCTACAGTGAATTTCGCGGTCAGCAGGCAGAAATCATTACCCATGTTGCAGCCGGAAATAATTGTCTGGTGTTGATGCCCACCGGTGGTGGTAAGTCATTGTGCTATCAGCTGCCGGCATTATTAAGAAACGGTGTGGCAATTGTTATTTCGCCATTGATCGCGCTGATGGAAAACCAGGTAACGGTATTGCGCGAACATGGTGTGCGCGCGGCCTGCCTGAATTCTTCGCTGACGTTTGAAGCTGCAAGGGTAATCGAGCAGGAAATGCTGGCGGGTGATTACGATCTGGTTTATGTTGCGCCGGAAAGACTGCTGACTGCCCGCTTTCATGCGTTGCTGCAGCGGATTCCTATCGCGCTGTTTGCCATTGATGAAGCGCACTGTGTTTCCCAGTGGGGACATGATTTTCGGCCGGAATATGGCCGGCTTTCGGTTTTGCCGGAAAAATTTCCGCATGTTCCGCGTATTGCCCTGACAGCAAGTGCCGACGCTAGAACCCGTGCAGATATTCTGCGCTGCCTTGATTTAAATCAGGCACGGATATTCATCAGCAGTTTTGATCGCCCCAACCTTTGTTACCG
>JACTML010000061.1 GCA_014584635.1 Nitrosomonas eutropha
GTACAGTTGCGCTTCAACCTGGGAGCGCACGATGCTGGATTCACCCGATTCATTAATCAAGCGATCCATCAGCTCGGCATCAACACGCAACATGGTTTTGCGGGCAGGCTGTTCCGTATCCGCTGCAGAACCGGGCGGTGCAAAAACAGCTTCTGCTGTCGGTGAAAAATATAGCTCCGGATGAGCTTCCGTTTCCTCATTTGCCGGGACAGACAGAGGCTCCGTGTGCAGGGAGGCGCGTATGTGCTCAATGGCATCCACAATCGCGTCAAACTGTCTTTCCAGCTGATCAAGCAACAGGGTATCGGCTGTCTGATCGTGCAGGGATTCAATCGCGCTTTCCATCTGGTGTGCCTGATCGCTCACTTGCTGGGCTCCGGCAATGCGCGCACTCCCCTTCAGGGTATGCAAGGCGCGCAATACTGCTTTGCGGGGATTGATCTGATCAGGTTGCTGCTGCCAGGCGCGTAAGTTTGTACCAATTTCAGACTGCAATTCTCCTGCTTCTTCAAGGAATACCTCCAGCAACTCCCGATCGAGATCAGCAAACGCATCCTTCGCCTGTTGCAGGGATGCAGCTGGTAAGGAAATGGCGATTTCCGGCGCTGCGCTCGTTAAATCTTCTTCCCGAGATTCATCTGTTGTCAGCTCAGGGAATGCCAGTTCTTCCACTTTGGCCGTTGTTTCCGTTGCAGCAGATTGTACGGCCGATGTTTCTTCCAGCAGCTGCGTCAGCGCTTCCGCCACCTTCTCGCCGGCCTGCACGATTTCCGTTGAAGGAAATTGCTGTTCCCGTATGGCAGTTAACATGTCATCCAGCAAACCGGCTGCTGCTGTCATGTGCGAAAGCGTTTCCTGATCAGGTGTATCTGAAGTCGTCAGCAGATGATTAAACCAGCGCTCCAGTACCTGGCCGATTTGTGCAATACAATCCAGTGTTAGTGCGCGAGAGGTACTGGCAAGCGTGTGTGCGGCCAGCATTGCTTCGTGAGTAACCGATAAAACAGCGTTATCTCCGGATAAACCCAGCGCTTGCTTGAGCGCTGTCACATGCGTGCTGGCCTCATTGATGAAAATGCTGAAGAGATCTGCCGGCACTTCGTGCTCACCGATTCTGATTGCTGCTTCTGCCCCGGTTTCCGCAACAGGCAGGACTTCAGCTGTTTCCTGCCCTTGCGTGGTTTCGAGTGCTTGTTCGGAAGTCAAAGACGCGGTGGTGACATCCGCTTGCTCGTCTGTGCCATACATCAATGCCTTGATCTGGTTGAGCAAATAGTGCGCTTCGATTTCCACCGTGCCATTCTTCCTCAGGCTGGCGCACCAGTGATCGAATTGCCGGTGACTTTCTGTCAATAAATTCAGTAATGCGCTGGTTGCCGGTTTCTGTTCGCTGAGCCAGCGGTTCATGAGCTGCTCGATACGCCATGCCACCTCGCTCAGCGTTTCCAGCTTGACCATGCGACCGCTGCCTTTGAGGGTGTGGAAATTGCGCCGGATAGCAGTTAACGCTTCCTGATTTGAATAATCAGCAGCGCAGGCTTCCAGACTGTTGGCGATATTTGCCAGTACGTCCGTAGATTCATCCAGAAAAATTGCCAGCAATTCGGAATCATACGGCTGATCTATAGCCGCTGCGGCCGGAGCTCCCAAAGCTGCTGGAGCTGGTTCAAACGAAGTTGCCGGGCGATCCATCGGTGAAGTTTGTCCGGCAATGGCCTCTCCCTGATCAAGTTGCTGAAGTATGGGAGCAAGCATTTCCTCAGCATCTGATTGGGAATTTCTGAGTGCTTCGATATAAAAGCCAAGGCTGCTCAATGCATCAGCCAATAATGTTTGTCTGGTTTGATCTACTGATAGATCAGATTCCGTCAGTTCTTCAGTCAGCGTTCGGCATGCTTCCAGTACTGTACTGGCCTGATCCAGTTCCAGCAGGTGCGTTACACCACTGATCTGGTTGAACAATCCGGGTAAAAGCGGTAAGTCGTTACGTCTCTCCGGTTCGGAAAAGAAACGATCCAGAATATCTTCGATTTGCGCCAGGTTGGTCAGTACTTCCTGCGCCACCTGTTTAAGCAGTTTTTTCTCTTGAGTCAGGTGGCCGGCCTGATCCGGATTGGGCAAATCAGGTAAATCGATCTCTCCGTCTTTTCCTGTTGTAACGGCGCGTATGCGGGTGGCAAGTGCATCAACCTGTAACGGGAATTCCGGTGACAAACGGTAAAAATTATCGACTGCATTTTCCATCAGCAGCAGTGACGAGGCGATATCCAGCGCAATGCCCTCGTTCATGCTCTGCGGACGAATGCGCAAATAGGACAAGGCGCCATGGATAACGCCTGCCAGTTTTTCCAGCGGCGGACAACTTACCTTGGCCGCCAGGGTTTTGAATCGCTCAGTCAGCGCCAGCAGAGAAGTAATATCCTTTTGATCCTGTGCGTTGAACTTGCGCCACTGGTCATTGATATCCTCCAGCAGGATACGCATATCTTGTATCTCTGAAGCAGTGGCTTCTTCATCCAGGATGGATGCATCAAGGTGTTCCTGGTTATCAATGGTGGACAAAGGGACTTGCCAGTCGTAGACACGATTGATTTCCTGGAGACGTTCGCTTACCGGCTGGCTGCGCGCAATCCGGTAAAGCAGCTCTCTGGTCAGCCGCTCGGCAACAGTATGGGTTTCCTTATCCAGATGGCGGATTTCCTGCTCGATTTTTCCGCATAATCTGCGTACTGATTTATCAACCGCCTGTTCCTGATGCAGCAGGCTATCCAGAAATCCGGAGGAGATCCACCAGAATTTCCGCTGTTCAATGGAAGCCGGCAGTTTTTCAACTGAACGTACCGCTTCAATCATTTTCTGCAGATTCTGCTTGTCTTCCGTATCTTTCAACCAGCCAAGCAATCCTGACTGGAATTGTGCCCGTGCCTGTCTGGCGATCTCTTGCCGGGAGGAATCATCCAGATCCAATTCCACCGGCTGCAAAGGAAGTGATTCACGTATATCAGGAAAAAACAGATCGCTTTCAGAGATTTCTTCCAGTCCCTGCACCTGCATAATTTTCTGATAAATTGGGAAAAGCCGGATCGGGTTATCTGTTTCCCCATCGATCAGCGCATCCAGATAGCGGTAAACAGAACGGATTGCCTGCCGAACAGTTGTTAAAACTTGCGTATCCGCTTCAACCCGTTTTTCCTGCAAAGCGGCCAGCAGCTCTTCTATATTCATCCCGACAAAGGCAGCTCCACCCAGTTCCAGCATTTCCAGCATGCCGTTCAGCTGATGCATGTAATAGCGGCATTCCTCAATCTGCCTGATGTCATCCGTATCAGCGACATAAGAATCAAAATGGCGATGGATCAGGGTAAAAATCTGTTCAATAGCTTCCCTGATTCCCATAACGGACGAGATATTTATCCTGGTTACAGTATTCATGATGCGACCCTGTTAACTCTGAAATTGATAATGAATGGTTTCAAGAAATTTCTGTACGTATTCGTCATACCTTGAAATTGGCAACCGAAGATTTCAAATCTGTAACATGTTCAGCGATCTGCCTGATGGAATCAGCATTCTGCTGCGTCCCCCGGGTGGTTTGTTGTGTGATGGACAAAATATCTTCCATACCTTTGGCTACCTTGTTGGAAATATGCGTTTGCTTTTGCGTGGCTTCGGTGATTCTGATAACCAGTTGCGCCAGACGTTTGGAGACTGTTTCGATCTCTTCCAGCGCGCTGCCTGTTGTATTGGCACGCTTCGATCCCTCCACCACACTCGCCGTACTGCGCTCCATGGCAATAATAGTGTCCTGCGCATCGCCCCGGATGTTGCGAATCAGCGCGCTGATCTGCCGGGTTGCTTCAGCGGAATGCTCGGCCAGGCGTTGTATTTCCTGCGCGATGACGGAAAAACCCTTTCCGGCCTCTCCTGCTGTGGCTGCCTGAATGGACGCATTCAGTGCCAGAATATTGGTTTGTTCCGTAATATCCGAAATCAGGGTAACGATTTCACCAATTTCCTGTGAGCTCTCTCCCAGACGTTTGATACGTTTGGAGGTTTCCTGGATATAAACCCGTATTTCATTCATGCCGGCCATGGCATCCTGCACCGCACCAGCGCCATTTTCCGCTGCGTGCAGCGTTTGTCTGGCAACTTCCGCGCATTCTTCAGCCGAATCGGATACCGCTTCCAGCGATTCCGCCACCCCCAGTACGGCAACCGTTGCGTCTTCAATCTTGCGCGCCTGTTCCTGGGTCGCATTCAGCAAATCTGATGAAATCTGTTCTGCCTGACCAGAAGCGTCCACCACTTGTGAACCGGCATGATTCACTTTTTTGACCAGCTCCTGCAGCGCTTCAATCATCAGATTGATTGAATCAGCAATTGTGCCGGTCATATGCTCGGTCACAGACATGCGTGCAGTCAGATCCCCTTCAGCCGGCACTTCCATTTCGTCAAGCAGGCGCAGGATAGCCTGTTGTGTGGCTTCAAGACTGTGTTCACCTTGTTTGATCTGTTGCCGGAACCCCCTGGATAACATCCAGATAAACACCAGGCTGCTCAGGATTGTCAGCAGCATGGCCAGATAAAACAGCACGGCAATAAATGTGCCTTCATCACTGTTATGTTCAGTGATTGCCTGCTCGACCTGATCCACCAGCGTCGACAATTTATCGCTGGAGGTAAAGATTTCATGCATCGCGTGCCAGGCCCCGGTTACTCCCGGTGTCAGTTTCTGGGCGGTATGCAACAAATCTTCCAGTGCGTTGAACTGGACTCGAATCTCAGACAATGCTTCAGAAGGCAGTTGATTCCCCAGTACGGTTGAATACAGCCAGTCCCGCCCTTTTATTAATGTCTGAATCATCCCGGTAATCTGTTCAGCATCACCCGCCAGCTGATCGGTTGTACCGGACAGCTGAAGCCCGTTTTGTATCACCGAGCTGATGCTGCCGGTAATGAACTGCACCAGAATTTTTACTGTTTCAACTGCTACCGCCTGGCTGGATGCATGACCGGTTTGCGCCAGTTCATCCGAAAAATTCTGCAGCTTCTTTTGCAGGCTGCCATTTACCTGCTCCACCTGTTTTAAAATTTCCGCCAGATTAACCAGCACTTCTCGGCTTCCCAGTATCTGGCGAACCTGATTTTCTTTTGTATGCAATGTATCCTGGAAGGTTTTGAGCAGATCAGCCGGAAGCTGTTCTGCTATGGCAGGAATGGTTTCTTGCTGATATTCCCCTCCTTGTTGCAGCAAGGTGGAAAAACGGTTCAGCTGTTCAAGGTTGTTACGCAACTGAACAAATGCTTGCTCATTTCCACGCAGTGCCTCTCTGGAAATAATGGCCAGATGCTGAATATTGGTATGAATTCGCCCGGCAACCTCAAACGAAGCGGTGTGGTTACGCACTTGCTGCGAATCAATACGCAATATGATCAGTGCGGCCAGCAAAAATAAAACAGACAACACCCCTGGAAACCGGGGGGTACGAAATATCTGCAAATATCTGGTTACAGAAGGCAATACAGTCATTTTGTCAGGATTGTTCACGCTGTCATACACTCTGGTAAGAAATCTTGCTTTGGTAAAGCCCAAAGCCGCTTTTACAGGTATTTCAATCTGCATCTGAAAAACTAATATTATGATGACATAATTCCAGTGTAATAGGATAGTAGCTGGTTTGCTGATACAAAAACCGGAAGAAATTTACAAAAACCTTCCTGATCAGGGCTTTGAGCCAGCAGATTCTGGGGATGGCGATAAAAAAATTCTGATAATTTCAACCAGGCAGTTCCGCCTGATAAATTATTTATTTTTGATAATCACATGATAAACAAGTATTTTCCGCTATTTATCATGACGAAGAAAGGAAAGGAGATTGCTTTCCCTGATCAGGATTGTGTTGCTGGATGACCTTTCAGGATCTGCCCAAGATTTCAATGCAGCCAAATGTTCTTTACATTCGGCTGCGCTGGTGCTGAAAACTTCGCATATCAGTTATGTGTTTGCACCCAGTGCACGATGTCCTGCGCACTCATTGCTCCCGACTGTCGCGCAACTTCACGGCCATTCCGGAATAAAACCAGCGTAGGAATGCTGCGTATACCATACTGAGCACCAAGATTCTGCTCAGCTTCTGTATCAACCTTGACTAGGCGTATCGCCGGTTCCAGTTGTTGTGCCGCACGCAAAAAATGCGGTGCCATCATCTTGCAGGGTCCGCACCAGGGTGCCCAAAAATCCACCAGCACGGGAATATCATTGCGCGTAACATGTCTTGTAAAACTGGCTTGTGTCAACTCCAGCGGGTGGGCGGTAAACAATGCCTGATGACATTGACCGCAATTAGGCTGCTGATCAAGGCGCGCGGCAGGTACCCGGTTAATGCTGTGACAGTGCGGGCAAACTATATGCAACGGATCATTCATCGCAAATTCCTCCAGTACGGGTTTACACGGGATGATATCGGAGTGTATTACATACAGATCCGAAGAAATCGGTTTATCGCAACAAAAATAATCGAAAGAGCCGCTTTTAAACAGCGTCGAGAATTTTCATACCTGACAAAACATACTATTTATGAAAGAACATGAACCCATTCTAGTTTTGTTCCTTGTTTCAGCAGCAGTTATCGTCATGGTGTTTTATTTTGTCTACCGAACAACCCTGCCACCAGCTGCTGATGGAGAGGGCATAAAAAGTCCTACTCAAAAAAGACTTTACGTCACCTCATTCTTAGCACTGCTGTTTGCCATTTTACTTTTTTACTCGCTGCCTAAATCACCTTACTTTTTATTTTCAGATCAGGCACCGGCAAAAACGGTACATGTGCTCAGCCGCCAGTTTTTCCACTTTATGTCTCTTCAGGACATCGATCCTCAAGATCCAAAAATAGGTGAGCCAATAGAATTGCCCCTTAACGAACCCGTAGAATTTCAGGTTACCAGTTCGGATGTGAATCATGGTTTTGGTATCTATAACGATAAGGCGGAATTAGTGATACAAGTACAGGCCATGCCCGGATACGTTAACCATCTTCGCTGGAAATTTACTGAACCGGGAACCTATAACGTGCTGTGCCTGGAATTTTGCGGATCGGCCCATGCGTTTATGAGAACTTCATTCACCGTTAAATAATACAACCATGCCCTCACTCGCTTTCAAAAGAGTTACTGCCATCTGGGTCATTACGATATTAATACCGTTCGTAATTGATATTTTGTTCGGAATCGCCATGCGGTTTAACCAGGGAGCGGATATCAAACTGTCGCCAATTGATTTTTATATGCTGATGACAACGCATGGCATCACCATGATCGGCATCTGGGTAGCAGCCGGCATTGTGGGCGTCAACTATCTGCTTGCGCGTTACATAAAGGTATCCACCGCATTGAGCAGCTTTGCTCTTGCGCTCACCATTATTGCTGTTCTGATGATATGGGCCGCCATCCTGATCGGTAAATTTCATGCCGGTTGGACTTTTTTGTATCCATTACCGTTTTATGTCGTTTGGGAAAAATGGGCAACACCGGTATTTTTAGGAGGATTACTGCTGTTATGCGTATCTTGGCTGATCTGGACAGTGGGTATCGTGCTGCAGATTTTAAAAAAATATACGCTTTCACAGGCACTGGCGCTGCAGCATTTAGCCAAAAAAACGCCTTCTGTTGAAACCCCGCCCATCGTCCTGATCGCAACTGTTTCGCTGGCTGGCGTCATCGCCTGTTTGATTGCCGGCATCATCCTGCTGGTTTTGCTGTTTGCCGAATATTTTTCCAATGGCAGCTTCACCAACGATCCGTTACTGGCAAAAAATCTCACCTACTTTTTTGGTCATACACTGGCCAATGAATCACTTTATCTGGGACTGGCGGTTTTGTATGAATTGCTGCCGGAAGTCAGCGGGCGTCCCAAATTCAAAACCACCTGGTACGTTGCACTGGGCTGGAATACCGCGCTGATCTTCATTCTTTCGGCATTTTTCCATCATCTTTATATGGATTTCGTGCAGCCGGTGGGGTTGCAGATATTCGGCCAGATTGCTTCTTACCTGGCCAGCATACCTTCTGTAGCAGTCACCATTATGAGTATTGCCGTGTTGCTGTATAAAAACAAAATACAGTGGAATCTGGTCAATATACTTTTTTATATTGGCGTGATGGGCTGGGTGATCGGCGGTATAGGCGCATTGATCGATGCAACCATCTCCAACAACGTTATTTTGCACAATACGCTCTGGGTACCCGCCCATTTCCACACTTATAATGTCATGGGAAATGTGTTGTTCGGTCTGGCATTTTTCTGCTGGCTGGCCAGTGAATTTTCCGGCAGTAACATCAGCCGGCAATACGGCCTTAAGATGACCCTGTTAATGATTGGCGGCTTCGGCTTCGTACTGATGTTTTACCTGGCCGGCGCTTATTCTGTACCAAGAAGATTCTCCGAATATCCGCAAGAATTCACGTCAGCAGCCATGCTGGCTTCGGCAGGAGCCTGGTTTGCCTGTATTTATCTGGCGGTTATCTTATGGCTGCTGGTCGATATTATAAAAAAATGCGTGCAAATATTCTTTTCCCCCAGCTCAGCCAGATAAGGTGAAATACAATGACAAACACATATATTCCTCCTGCTGTCTGGACCTGGGATAAGGAATCAGGCGGCAAATTTGCCAACATTAACCGCCCTGTCTCTGGCGCCACGCACAACCAGGAACTGCCGGTTGGCAAATATCCGCTGCAGTTGTACTCACAAAACACACCCAACGGTATCAAAGTGGCGATCATGCTCGAAGAATTGCTGGCGGCTGGCCATAGTGGTGCCGAATATGATGCCTGGCTGATTGAGATTGGCAAAGGCGATCAGTTTGGCAGTGGTTTTGTCGCGATTAATCCCAATTCCAAAATTCCGGCGCTGGTGGATTACAGTGGTCACCAGCCGCAGCGTGTATTCGAATCGGGCGCCATTCTGATGTATCTGGCCGAGAAATTTTCCGCCTTTCTTCCAGCTACCGGTACAGCGCGTACAGAATGTTTGTCATGGCTGTTCTGGCAGGTTGGCTGTGCTCCATACCTGGGCGGTGGATTTGGTCATTTCTATGCCTATGCGCCCGAAAAATGGGAATACCCCATCAACCGCTTTGCCATGGAAGCCAAACGCCAGCTTGACATACTCGACAAGCACCTGGCCATTCATCAATACATAGTGGGAGATAACTACACTATCGCCGATATGGCAATCTGGCCCTGGTATGGTTGCCTGGCGCTGGATGAGCTTTACCATAATGCCGGAACTTTTCTGTCAGTCAGCGACTATCGGCATCTGCAACGCTGGGCTCGGCAAATTAGCGAGCGCCCTGCCGTCAAGCGAGGACGATGTGTGAATGGTACCAGCGACTCCCCTTCTGCGTTACGCGAACGTCACGATGCATCCGATTTCGACAGACTGAATATCAGATAGCCACTGCCAGTACAGCCGTTTTTATCAGTAGCTGACGCGCGCCACACCGCGCGTACTGATGGATCTTTGTGCCGGATTACAGTAAACCTTAAGGCGCATGGCGCCAGCAAGTGATCCTGATACTGATTTCCGGGCGCACACGGCTATATTACCCGCGCCTGCAGCATCAATTTCAACGCTGTCTGCCGTGAAATCTTTTGCTGTTACCTTACCCGCACCGGCCAAGTCCAACTTGAGCATATCTGCCTGCCCTTCGATATGCATGCTGCCAGCACCATTTTTTCTGACAGACAGGTTGTCAGGAAAATCACCATAAATATTCGTGCGGCCTGCTCCGGAAATTTTCAGTTTTTGCAGTGTGCTGCTTTCTATCATGACAGTGAGATCATCACTTTTTGAGTCTGTCTGGCGAATGATCAACCTTCCGGCGGATGAATCGACTTCAATGGATTCCACGTAATTGCTGTCTCCGGAAATAGTGATTCTGTCTTCATCGCCGGTTTTTATCTCGGTATTGAATGCACCCGATAACATCAACGATGTATACGGTTCAGGTGAATAGGATTTACTGATCACTGTGCCAGCCGGTGCTATCACGCTTTGCTTGTTATTACCTGCACAATTGACGCTTGAGTACGTAACGCTATTGCCTGAACGGGAATAGGCGGATGCAGAACCGCCTTCAGAGCAGCTGACACTGATCGAGGTATCAGCAGCGCTTGCACTGATGCAGAGCGACAGCGCCATTGATAGCGCTGCGCAACGGGGTATGCGCTTGAATATTGAATTATTTGTTTCCTGTTCCATTTTCTTCATCGCACTCCACTCCCACCAGGGAATGAATCGGCTCAATCAGGTTTTCTCCCCCAGAGGGAGTATCTATACCCAGCAGGACGTGGCTTTTTCGATAACCGTACAGAAAATAAAAAATCAGCCCGATTCCTGACCAGATGGGAAATACCAGCTGCGCATCCAGTGGTAAGAACATAAAAAGAACCAGGCAACCGGCAATAGCAAGCGGCCCTACCAGCCAGATTGCGGGTGTTCTGAAGGGCCTTGTGCGATTTTTGTCCTTGATTCTGAGAATCATGACAGAAAGCGCCACCACCAGAAAGGCAAATAGTGTTCCGGAGTTGGAGATATTTGCCAGCTTTCCTACTGGCAGAAAGGCTGCTGACACGGTAACGATCAGCCCGGTGATCAGAGTCACGATATACGGCGTTTTGAAACGCGGATGAATTTTGCTCAATCCATCCGGCAGCAGACCGTCGCGTGACATCACGAAGAAAACACGTGTTTGTCCGAATAACATCATCAGGACAACTGAAGGGAGTGCCAGAAAAGCGGCCAGACCGATCAGGTTTCCAACTTTGACCCACCCGATTTCGCGCAGCACATGTGCCAGCGCTTCCTGTGAGCAAACCACCGGTTGCTGTCCTTGTGCGGCAAGCAATTTACACTGCTCCGCCATTTCCATGGAGCCGGGTACGAACCCCTCTCCCGCTGCATTGATTAATGGTTGCGCCCCCGCCGCTCCGACAACGCCAACAGATATCAGCAGATAGAATAATGTGCAAATCAGTAACGAACCCACCAGCGCAATGGGCAGACTGCGTTGCGGATCTTTTGTTTCTTCTGCTGCAGTTGAAACAGCATCAAAACCGACATAAGCAAAAAAAATGGAAGCTGCGGCAGCCACAACTCCCGATGTGCCCAGTGGCAAAAAGGGATGAAAGTGATCCATATCAATCACCGGTAATGCGAGGACAGTAAAGGCTGTCAACGCAACAATCTTGACGGCAACCAGTACGGCATTGAACGTAGCACTCTCGCGCGTGCCAATAATCAGCAGCCCGATTACCAGAAGGCAAATAACGACTGCCGGCAGGTTAATAATGCCTCCGGCATAAGGGCCATTTGCCAGCGCAAAAGGTATTTCCATGTCTAATGACGAATTATTCAGCAATCCGACAAAATAGCCGGACCAGCCTACCGCGACTGCCCCGGCAGCAACAGAATATTCCAGTATTAATGCCCAGCCAACCATCCATGCGATTAATTCACCCAGCACAGCATAGGAATAGGTATAGGCAGACCCGGATACCGGCACCATGGAAGAAAGTTCGGAATAACACAATGCGGCGACTGCGCAAACAAAGCCGGCAATCACAAAAGAAATCATCATGCCAGGACCGGCTTTTTGGGCAGCTTCAGCCGTTAATACGAAAATGCCGGTTCCTATGATCGCGCCAATTCCCAACAGCGTAAGCTGCCATACCCCCAGGGAACGATGCAGGCATTTTTTTTCGGCCGTGGCCATAATGGAGTCCAGCGATTTGACGCGCCAGAAAATCATAGGCTTTTCTCCTCAATAAAAACAAATGGTTATCGTAGTTGCAGATTGAGTGGAAAGTAGTTTACAGGAAATTTCCCGGCCGGGATTCCTCAATCCGGATTTAGGTTTCGCAAATTTCCACAGTTTTTGCACATTCGCTGCAATTTATTTACAAACTGACAGACTATAGTGATTACCAAGAGCAACGGGTATTCCGCTCTTTTTTAAAAACCAATCTGGAGGATTTATCATGAATGCAAACCTTATCGCTATTATTTTTGCCCTGGCGTTACCTTTGACAGCAGTGGCCAACCCGGGAGAATGCAAAGGCGATCATGAGCATTTTCAGGCAAAAAAAATAGAACGGATGGATAAAGCACTATCACTGACCGATGATCAGAAATCCAGGCTTGAGGCGCTCTTTAAACAAAACGGAGAAAAGTTCAAGGCGTTACATGAAGAAACACAGTCTCAGCTAAAAACCATCCTGACACCGGAGCAATACACCAAGTTACAGGAAATGAAACAGCTCCGCCACGAACAATGGCGGGAAAAGCGTCAGAAAAAACAGCATGAGCACAATCATGAAAAATCTGATGCAACGCAGTCATAACAACGTATACCGATAGTCTGATTACCGCCAAACTGCCTGCAATGGTTCCCTCCTCTCTTGCCATTGCAGGCAGTTTATTCATCCGCCATTCCGCCCAGTGCGTGCATCAGCTCGGGTAATAATTGCCGCAATTCGCTGGTCATCAAAAAGAAATTACTGTCGAACTGTTCTGCAGCCGTTTCTGCCGGTTCACGATCAATATCCAGTAAAGTCAGTCGTTTTAACTGCAGATTTTCATCCAGAATAAAGGAAATTTTATCCCGCCAGGTCATTGCCAGCCTGATGACTTCCTTGCCAGTTTGCACATGCCGGGTAATTTCCTGTGGATCGGGTGATTGCTGCACATAGCTCACCAAGGCTTTTTTATCATCACGGCTGCGGAACATACTGTCGTTATCAATCGAAAAAATGGAAGGCGGGCCTTCGCCTGACAGCCAGGTTGTCATGGATGCCGTTGGTGTTGATGCGACCTTGATACGTTTCAGCACAATGCCAGTAGATTTGATGAATACTTCAACCAGCATGTCTGCCTTGGCTGTGCTTGCGCCTTCGACAACAAACCAGCCATCTGCCGGATCAATCCACGCGTGATTCCGCTGCCGAACAGCAAACGCCCGCGATAGCAGCTCACGATAAGCTGTCTCCTTGATTTCCCTGATCTGTTTACGGCCGGGCGCATAACCTTGGCGTGCTTCCATTTCTTGCGCACGCGCTTTGGTCAGCTGATTAACAACAGATGCAGGCAGCAGCTTTTTCTCCATACCCAGCGCGACCAGCATCTGCTGTCCATAACTGTAAACCAGAGCAGTTTCCTCAATACCCGGAGAAACCCAGCCTTTGCTTTGTGCTTCCAACCCCAGACAGCCCTGTAAAGCCTGTCTTGTCAGAAAAACTTCCAGATCAGTCGCACTGACTGCTTCACCGGCAAGACGGTAAATCTGTAAATTTTTAAACCACATGAATTTGCTATTGAAAGAAGGGGAATCTGCTCAAACAGTCTGATAAATGGCGCCCTGGAGACGAATCGAACGTCCGACCTACCCCTTAGGAGGGGGTCGCTCTATCCCCTGAGCTACCAGGGCGGGGGGTGTATTTTATGCCAAAATTCCGGGTGAATAAAATTGACTCATTATTTCAATACAATACAAGTTCAATTTATTCCCATATTTTCCACCATGGCTTAGCTACCAATGAACCGGAATCTGTAAGATAAACGCTTTCCGGAAAATTCTTTTTGATGACTTTTTCCGTATCTGCGCGTAAATCGGTCATGCCCAGTTCCTCATAAGCGCTCGCCATGATAAACAGCGCTTCTTCAGTTGCGGGCGTTTGCGGGTATTCTTCCAGTATATATTGGGCGCGCCTGATCGCTGCGATGTAAGCTTTTCGCTTCATGTAATAACGGGCGACATGAATTTCACCTCTGGCCAGCGCATTGACAAGATAAGCCATGCGCTGCAACGCATCAGGCGTATATTTACTGTCCGGATAGCGTGTTACCAGCGTTTTGAAACTTTCAAACGACTCCCTGGAAGCCTTTGCATCCCGCTCACTTAAATCCTGCCTGATGATGTTGGTGGTAATGTATCCCAATATTCCCTGGTCATCGTTAAAACTGGCCAGCCCCTTGATATAATAGGCGTAGTCAATATTATGGTGATGCGGGTACAGCTGAATAAACCGGTCCGCTGCTGCAATGGCCGAGGCTTGCTCCTGATCCTTATAATAAGCATAGGCAATTTCCAGCTGCGCCTGTTGAGCGAATCGTCCGTAAGGATAACGGGCTTCCAGCGCTTCAAACAGCTTGATTGCGGCTGAATAGTTACCCTCACCCAGTTCATTTTTGGCTTCGATATAGAATTTACTCGCAGACCATTGGCTGTTATCAACCGTTTTCTCGGACAAAATACCGCATGCAGCCAGCAATACTACCAACCACCCTGCCAAAAATTGTCGCAACATAATGAATAATCTCAGTAATGAGCAAGACGGATGCGATTATAGCGCAAAGCCTGATTCATCCGCTGTCAGCAGCCGGAAAAATGAAGAAACCATCAAGTTGATCGTTCCCGGTAATCTTGCCGGATCAAGACTGGACCAGGTGCTTGCTCAACTGTTTCCTCAATGGTCGCGCAGCCGATTACAGCGATGGATTGGAGAAAATCGTGTCCGCGTAGATGGCGTTACGGGATCAGTCAGACAAAAAATATGGGGTGGAGAAGTAATCCATATTACCGCCGGGCTGATGGAAGAAGATCAAAGCCATCAGGCAGAAGCGATCCCGCTTAATATTTTGTATGAAGACGATCATTTAATCATTGTTGACAAACCCGCCGGCCTGGTTGTTCATCCGGGAAATGGTAACTGGCACGGAACATTACTGAATGCTCTGCTTAATCACGCTCCGCAGTTGGCTCAGGTGCCACGGGCGGGTATTGTGCACCGACTGGATAAAGATACTACCGGCTTGCTGGTTGTTGCCAAAACAATCGAAGTACAGTTTGATCTGATCAAGCAGTTGCAGCAACGCACTGTCAAGCGCCACTATTTTGCGCTTGTTCTGGGTAAAATTGAAAAAGACGGTTTGGTAGATGCGCCTATCGGCCGGCACCCTGTGCATCGCACGCGCATGGCGGTAGTACAGCATGGCAAACCTGCGCGTACCCATTATCGTGTTCTGGAAAAATTCACTGGTTGTACTTTACTGCAATGCAGTCTGGAAACCGGACGCACGCACCAGATACGGGTTCATCTGATGTCTATCGGCCATCCGCTGGCAGGAGATCCGGTATATGGGAAAACACCACCCGGCTCACCGGTAGCCGATATAATTGCTCCTTTTCCCAGACAGGCGCTACATGCCTGGCAACTTGAATTGACGCATCCCGGCAATGGACAGATCCTGCGCTGGGAATCCCGGTTACCGGCTGACATAGCCGGACTCCTGCAAGCTCTGCGAAATGATGCATCACAACCCGCCCCGGCATTCCTATGACATTGTATTTTCAGGTGCAATCTGTGCGCACCCTCCCCGGTTTTTACCTGAAACATGGATAAGCCGCGGTTTTCTGCCTGAAATAAACTGATTGACCTATTTATCCGGCGCCTGCCCAACGGTACAATACCGGCCAGCGTACCTTGCAAACCGTTTCACCAGCAAATGCTACTTTTTGGAGAAAAACCGTGACAGCTGATGTTTTAAAAATGATTCAGGACAATGAAGTCAAATTCATTGATTTGCGCTTCACCGATACCAATGGCAAAGAACATCATGTCACAGTTCCCGCATCTATCTTTGACGCGGATAAATTCGAGGATGGCCATCCGTTTGATGGATCCTCGATTGCCGGCTGGAAAAATATTCACGCTTCCGACATGCTGCTCATGCCTGATCCAGAAACCGCCGCGCTGGATCCCTTTATGGAAGAAACCACACTACTGCTGACCTGCGATGTCATCGATCCTGCCGATGGGCTGGGATACAACCGCGATCCGCGCTCACTGGCCAGGCGGGGAGAAACCTATCTGAAATCCACCGGTATCGGCGATGTTGCCTATTTTGGCCCGGAACTGGAATTTTTTATTTTCGATTCAGTACGCTGGCATACTGATATGTCCGGTTGTTTTGTCAAGATTGAATCGGAAGAAGCTTCCTGGAGTTCCAGAAAGCGCTACGAGGGCAGTAACAACGGCTACCGGCCCGCAATCAAAGGGGGATACATGCCCGTGCCGCCAGTGGATTCCCTGCATGATATCCGTTCAGCCATGTGCATGGTATTGGACGAGCTGGGCGTTCCTGTTGAGGTTCATCACCATGAAGTGGCTACTGCCGGACAATGCGAAATTGGCACCCGCTTCAACAGTCTGGTAAAGCGAGCCGACTGGAATCAGCTGATGAAATACGTTGTTCATAACATTGCTGTTTCTTACGGAAAAACAGCAACATTTATGCCCAAACCGATTGTTGGTGACAATGGTTCAGGTATGCATGTGCATCAATCCATCTGGAAGGAGGGTAAAAACCTGTTTGCAGGAAATGGCTATGCGGGCATGTCCGAAACCGCACTCTATTACATTGGCGGCATTATCCGGCATGCCAAGGCATTGAATGCTTTTGCCAACCCAGGTACCAATTCATACAAAAGACTGGTTGCCGGTTATGAAGCACCAGTCAATATTGCGTACTCTTCCAGTAACCGATCTGCGGCGGTGCGCATTCCCTATGCCAGCAGCCCCAAGCAACGGCGTATTGAAATCCGCTTTCCTGATCCCAGCGCCAATCCTTACCTTGCTTTTACCGCCCTGCTGATGGCCGGACTGGACGGGATACAGAACAAGATTCACCCGGGCGATCCAATGGATAAGAATTTATACGATCTGCCCCCGGAAGAAGCTTCGATGGTGCCCAATACTTGTGCATCACTGGAAGAAGCTCTGGAAAACCTGGATCAGGATCGTGAATTTCTGACACGCGGCAGTGTATTTTCCAACGATATGATCGATGCTTTTATCAGACTGAAATCAGAAGAAGCAGCGTTACTGCGCACGACGACACACCCCGTTGAATTTGCCTTGTATTACAGTTTGTAAAAAGACGGCATCAATGGCGTTAATTCATGGATTACCAATACCCCGGCCCGACTTAAAATCTGATTTTTCCGGATAGAACCTCGCAGCTCTTCCTGATTTATCAGGCACGAGGTTCCGGTTTGAAATCATTTTTTCCAGAAATCGGGGGGTATCCATGAAACAAATTCACTGCATAGCCATACTGTTTGGGATCATATCACCTGGACTTTCAACTATCTGCACAGCATCAGAGATTTACAAACTGACAGACGAACAGGGGCGTATCGTTTTTACCAATAAAGCAACTAAAACTGCTGTAAAAATCCAGCCTGGAAAATCCAGATTGATA
>JACTML010000005.1 GCA_014584635.1 Nitrosomonas eutropha
GATCAATTTGTCCTTCAACAGTTCCTTCAGCTGGGCATTGGCTTCACGCCGCATATTCCTCATTGCAACACGCGTCGTTTCAGCTTCTCCTCTGACAATCTTGGTCAAATCCTTGCGTCTTTCTTCCGTTAGAGGAGGCATGGGCACTCTTACCATTTCACCTGCAGTCATTGGATTCAAGCCCATATCAGAATCACGTATCGCTTTTTCAATAGCCGAGAATGCTTTTTTATCCCACGGAACAACGCCGATAGTCCGTGCATCAGCCAGTGTTACATTCGCAAGCTGTCTGATCGGTGTCAGCGTGCCATAATAATCAACCATTATATGATCCAAAAGCCCTGTATGCGGACGCCCGCTTCTTACTTTGCTGAAACCAACCTTAAGTGCATCCAGGCTTTTTTGCATTTTCTGTTCAGTAGACTTTTTTACATCAGCAATCATATTTTAGTAAATTTCAATATTGAAAAGCGATTACAACAAGATACACACGCCCCGTCACATACGGTGAAAATCAGCGTGGCAATGAAACAGAAAAAATTCAAATACTTACTGAAGTACCTTCATCTTCTCCCATGATAACCCGTTTGAGCGCTCCAGTTTTAAAGATACTGAATACGCTGATAGGAAGTTTCTGATCCCGGCACAAGGTCAGCGCAGTGGCATCCATTACCTGAAGGTTTTTACTAATCGCTTCATCAAAAGTCAGGTTACGAAAACGCTGTGCATTCTTGTCTTCAAGGGGATCACTGGTATAAATTCCATCAACCTTGGTCGCCTTGAGAACTATATTGGCATTCATTTCCATGCCACGCAGTGCTGCTGCTGTATCTGTAGTAAAAAAAGGATTTCCGGTTCCCGCAGCAAATATGACTACTTTGCGCTCATTCAGGTAGCGTAACGCCTTGCCGCGAATATACGGTTCCACGACCTGATCGATACGCAAAGCAGATTGCACTCGCGATACAACGTTATTGCGCCGCATTGCATCATGTAATGCCAGAGCATTCATAGTAGTCGCGAGCATTCCCATATAGTCAGCAGTTACACGATCCATACCATCACCCGCAGATTTCATACCGCGGAAAATGTTACCGCCTCCTACAACAATGGCAACCTCAACACCCAGCTGTAATACTCCTGCAATCTCGATTACGATACGCTCAACAGTTGTTCGATCAATACCATATTGTGCGTCACCCATAAGAGCTTCGCCCGACAGCTTTAGTAAAATACGCTTATAGATGGCTGGCATATATGCCTGTGTATTGAGATTTATTGTAAGGGTTTCTGAAGGCTGATTTGCTGCTGTTTACGCGCTATCAACAATTTACAGCAACATTCCAGTTGCTCCCGGTTACATCAGTCTTTACAAAATATTTCTATTTTGATTGACTTACCTGAGCCATCACCTCAGCCGCAAAATCATCAGATTTCTTTTCAATCCCCTCGCCTACAACATACAGCGCAAAACTATGCACTTCAGCAGATTTTGTTTTCAGCAGCTTTTCAACTGTCTGCTCGGGATTCTTAACAAAAGGCTGGCCCAGCAATGTTACTTCTGCCAGATATTTGGTGATCCGTCCCTCTACCATTTTTTCAATGATATTAGCGGGTTTGCCACTTTCAGCTGCCTGGGCAGTGAATATCTGACGTTCATGCTCCAGTAAATCAGCAGGCACCTGCGCGCTTGACACACAAACAGGTTTACTGGCAGCAATATGCATAGCCAGATCCTTGCCAAGAATTTCATCGCCTCCAGAATAATCAACCATTACACCGATTCTGCTGCCATGCAGATACATCGCAAGACAACCTGCAGCCTGATAACTGATTCCACGGCGAATACTGATATTTTCACCCAGCTTCATAATCAGAGCCTTACGGGCAGATTCAACAGTCTCTCCGCTTGCCAGAGCCATTTCAGCCAGTAATGCCGTATCCGACACTTTATGATTCACCATCAGTTTTGCCAGCTCGGCAGCAAAATTGATGAAATCCTCATTCTTGGCAACAAAATCGGTTTCGCAGTTAACTTCGACCAAAGCGCCCTGTTTTCTGTCAGCAGTAACAAATCCGCTGATAACACCTTCCGCTGCAATACGGCCAGCTGCCTTATTCGCTTTGGCACCACTTTTGATGCGCAGTAAATCTTCAGCGGCCTTCATGTCTCCATCTGCTTCAGATAAAGCTTTTTTACATTCCATCATGCCCAAGCCGGTAAGCTCACGCAGTTCTTTAACCATGCTTGCAGTAATCTCTGCCATTCTGACTCCGAATCCGGTTAATACAAAACTTTGAGTATCTTTCTCAAAAAAAGAGGTAACAGTGGAAGTTACTTACGCATCTGCAGACGATTCTGCACCAGACAGGATTTCGCTGTCAGTTTTACCCATCTCGATTATTTCCTGAACAGACTGGTTGCGTCCTTCCAGAATGGCATCTGCCATGGCGCGCGCATACAGCCGGATAGCCTGACTGGAATCATCATTGCCTGGTATCACATACCGGATACCTGCCGGGCTGTGATTCGTGTCGACCACACCGATAACCGGAATGCCCAATTTGTTCGCCTCAACAATCGTACCTTTCTGATACCCCACATCTATCACAAACATGGCATCCGGCAGCCCTTTCATATCCTTGATGCCACCCAGGCTGTTATTCAGCTTCTCCAGCTCACGTTGAAAATCAAGCGCTTCTTTCTTGACCAATTTATTCAGCGTTCCATCCTGCGTCATTTTTTCCATGTCCTGCAGACGCTTGATCGATTGTCTGATCGTTTTAAAGTTGGTCAGCATCCCTCCTAGCCAGCGCTGATTCACATAAGGTGCGCCACACCGGATTGCTTCTTCCTTGACAATATCGCGTGCCTGACGCTTGGTCCCAACAAAAAGAATCGTTCCCTTATTTGCCGTTAGTCTGCGGGCATAATCCAGCGCATCCCTGAACATTACGAGCGTGTGCTCAAGATTAACAATATGAATCTTATTACGCTGGCCGAAAATATATGGGGCCATTTTCGGATTCCAGAAACGGGTTTGATGACCAAAATGAACGCCCGCTTCCAACATTTGCCGCATAGTAACTGACATGAATTCTCCTTAGGGTTAACCGCGACTTATCGACGTACTTCCTGAACTGAAGGCACCCTATTTTGATAAGTGCGCGTTATAAGTAAGTTATGTTATGTACTTCCTGAACTGAAGGCACCCTATTTTGATAAGTGCGCGTTATAAGTAAGTTATGTTATAGAAAATTTAATAAAATAAAAAACTGCGACACGCAATGAAAGCTCAAACCACTTTGCTTTTCACTTTTTGTGCAGCACGCGATTATAGCACGCATACATTGCACTTAGAACCTGCTCACCACCTCGCTACAGGGCGCATTACAGTGTTAAAACCGAACTCAACATATTCACAACATACCGTGAGTACGCTCCGCCTTCCCGCTCAGTTTCTCCTGATGCTACTTTCCTTGATTGCAACCCCGAACAGACTCTCAAGGAGCCTTATCCTGTCAAACTAGATGAAACCCGGATCAGTCCGCTGAATTACCTACCCTGAAATTTAATCTGTCCACATCATGCAGCGTGACATGTTTGATATTAACCGTGATGAGACCTTCCTCCTGCAATCTGGAGAATGCCCGACTGACTGTTTCCAGTTTAAGCCCGAGATAGCTGCCAATATCCTCTCTTGTCGCTCTCAAAACAAAATTTGTCGGCGAATATCCTCGCCTGGCCAAACGTGCTGACAGATTGAGCAAGAAGGCA
>JACTML010000122.1 GCA_014584635.1 Nitrosomonas eutropha
ATAATACTGTGGCTTCTCCGGTGCTGTGCCGTCCTTTTGAGCATGGTGCGGATATCGTCGTTCATGCGCTGACCAAATACATGGGAGGGCATGGCACCAGCATTGGCGGGATCATTGTTGATTCGGGTCAATTTCCCTGGAAAGACAGTCCGCGTTTCCCTCAATTCAACTATCCTGATCCCAGTTATCACGGAGTGGTGTATGTGGATGCATTTGGTCCGGCTGCCTTTATTGGCCGTGCGCGGGTTGTCCCGTTGCGCAACATGGGGGCGGCGATTTCACCTTTCAACTCTTTCCTGATTTTACAAGGGATTGAAACTTTGCCGTTGCGGATGGAGCGCCATTGTTTTAATGCACTGAAAATTGCCCGCTACCTGAGAGCACATCCCAAGGTTGGCTGGGTTAATTTTGCCGGGCTTGAAGATAGCCGGGATTATGCGCTGGCACAGAAATATATGGATGGAGGTATTCCGTCATCCATTCTGAGTTTTGGCATCAAGGGCGGGCGTGAAGCCTGTGCACGCTTCATGGATAAACTGGCGCTGATTAAACGGCTGGTCAATATTGGTGATGCCAAAACGCTGGCCTGTCATCCGGCCACTACCACGCATCGTCAGCTCAATGATGATGAACTGGCTAAAGCCGGTGTCAGTGCGGATCTGGTGCGCTTGTGCGTGGGTATCGAGCATATCGATGACCTGATTGCTGATATAGAGCAGGCTTTTCAGGAAGTTTGAGGATCTGATTCAGATTCATTCGCCGGAGTTGGGTCAGATACAGATTGTCTGGTATCCGCTGCTGAAGTTCTGGCAGGTTTCGTACGCGGTGTGGTTAATCCTTTTAGTACAACGTAGAACGCGAGCAGAAAAGCAATACTCCAGCCTGATGCAGCTGCGATCAGCAGTATTTCCTGATGGTTGCTCAGGTTTGCTGCCATGCGGGTGATGGCGGCAATTGACATGAAGCCTGTCATCACCGTGATGAGCATGATATGCGAAGGATATTGTTTTATGTGCAGCAGAGTGACGCGCACAATAACGTTGGTTGCCAGTGTGCCCAGTGCACCAATTGTGATGGCGTGTACCACTATGCTGAAGTAGTTGTTATCGTTCAGTTTTGTCCATCCCAGCAGAATTAAGCCCAGTATCAGCCAACTGTAACCCAGTCCGAGACAAAGCAGATCCGGACGTGCCCGGCAACGCCATAATTGCCAGCGAAGCAGGCGGATACCCGCCAGTATTCCGCTGCTGATCAGCAGAATGCCGGAAAGTGGCGCTGCAACAGGAGACAGAATGTAGGCAGCTGTGATGGTGAGAATCAGTCCGGCTTCGATGTTGGGCTGTACTCGTGCAGTCAGCTCAATCCCCTGACGATAGAATTCCCCAGCGACCGCCGGCGCCAGCATGCGGCCGCCAATAAACAGCATCAGCAATGCGAACAGTTGCACGCTCTCATCAATTAAATAGCGGTGCAGCAGACTGGCATTCAGTTGAAGGGAACAAGCGAGCGGTTACGCCATTTTTTGGCTGCCCACAGGCGCGGCAGTAGTTGCCGGGCGAGCAACGTTACAAACAACGCATTGAATATCAGTGCTGACCAGGTAAAAGGAGCGGTCAGATCAGCTGTTCTTGCCAACAGCCAGAACCCCATAAACCATGCCAGACGCCGGGCGGGCATGGGACCCAGCAAATAGCCGGCGATCAATGCTGGAATAAGGCCAAACAACATTTCAAAAGCATGTCCCGTGGGCATGACCAGTATCACTGGCCCGTATCCGTATCTGGCCAGAATGGTCAGCGGGATGATCAGTAGCGCGTGAATACACGCAGCCGTAAAAAACCACTGGTGAGCGTATGCCTTGGCTTCTCCCGGGAGAAGCCGTGAAAACAGATTTCCTGGTGATGTGGTGGTATTCATGTCCGCATTAACCAGCTGCTGCGAATCAGTCCGCAGCGCATGGAAGATAACAGAGAGAAAAAAGTATTTGTATCGTCCAGCGAACAGCGTATTTGCTGTGTTTCAATCGTTGTGCGTGCGTGCCTGAGTAATGCGGCTGCCGGGCGGAACGCTGCGTGTCAGCCAGACATTGCCACCAATCGTGGAGCCCTTACCGATAGTAATACGTCCCAGAATAGTTGCGCCGGCGTAAATGACGACGCTGTCCTCAACGATAGGGTGGCGGGCGATTCCTTTCACCAGAGAGCCGTGTTCGTCTACCTGAAAACTTTTTGCGCCGAGTGTTACTGCCTGGTACAACCGCACATGGTTGCCAATAATTGTAGTTTCGCCAATGACGACGCCGGTGCCGTGGTCGATAAAGAAACTTTCGCCAATCTGTGCGCCCGGGTGAATTTCAATACCGGTTTGTGAATGCGCGATTTCAGAAATCATGCGTGCGATTAGCGGTGTCCCCAGCTGATACAGCTCGTGCGCCAGACGATGCCAGGTAATGGCGGCAATACCAGGGTAGCACACCAGTACTTCGTCGATTCCTCGGGCAGCCGGATCACCTTCATAGGCGGCCAAGACATCATCATCGAGCAGCCGGCGGATAGCGGGCAGTCGCTTGGCAAATGCCTGTGTAATTCTCGTTGCCTGTGCGTAGGTTTCCTGATCGAGTTCTTCTGTGCCCGAATTAAAGTGCAGTTCGTGCTGAATTTGTACCAGTAAGGCGCGCAACGCTGAGTTCAGGATATGACCGACATAATGATCGACACCTTCTACGGCCAGATCTGAAGGGCCGAGCCGATTGGGAAATAATGCTGTTCGCAATCCTTCAATAATCCCGGCGAGCACTTTGCGGGAAGGCAATCGAGGCGGCCGGAGGTGTCCCTGCCGCTTCATCAGGGCGGCGATGCGCACATCACGTAATTCAGTGATTACATCGCCAATCTGAAGATGTGTGCTTTTCAACAGCAGGTCACCTGCACCATTGATATCTGTCACAATGTCTCCCTGTTTTCTTGTTATGGTTACTTCTGGAAATTTTTTCAGGCGAACTGCAGTATTGCGTGATTATTCGCCGTTTTAGCTGTTTGCAGAATATGTCTTGCTGTGACACGTTATACGTTTTATCTTGCATAATCGGGCTGAAACCCGGAATGATCTGCTGGTAATACCGCGATGAATTATGGCTGCGGACGGCCGATCCGGAAAAACGAGGGATCTATTGTACCCGCCCGCGTTATTTTTTCTACTATGAGATTTTCAGGCTTCCTGTAAACCTGTGCCTTGATAAGGCACTATGTTTTAATGATCTTGTCAGCGTTGTGTCAGAAGGAAAACAATTAATGGATCGATATCTGTTATACGGCGACATTGGTGGAACCAAAACCCTGTTGCGTTTGGCCGTGGTGAAGCATGGGGAAATTGAGTGTTGTTATGAGCGTCGTTACGACAGTCGCCAGTACGATGATTTTGACAGCATGCTGGAAGATTTTTTGCAACAGTCCGACCGCCGGCCGGCGGTGGTTTGTCTGGCGGTGGCCGGGCCGATTGTCGATCAGCGGGTACAGTTGACTAATCTGCCCTGGGTAATTGATGCATCCGTTCTTGCAGAGAAATTTTCGATTCCTGCCATGAAAATTGTGAATGATTTTGAAGGTATGGCGGCCTCCATCGAAACCTTGCCGCAGGATGATCTGGTGACTCTGCAAGCTGGAAATTCTTCACCCTCTGCAATGCGTGTGGTATTGGGGGCAGGTACCGGTATGGGAGTTGCCTGGCTGATTAAGCGCGGGCGGTACTATGAGCCGCTTGCCACTGAGGCGGGGCATGTTGATTTCGCACCGACCAGTATGGTTCAGATTGAATTGCTCAAATATCTGATGACAAAATATCAGCGGGTTTCGATCGAACGACTGCTTTCCGGGCAGGGGCTGACCAATATCTTCAATTTTTTGCAGGCTGATGCCGCTGCCGGTTCCCATTTGAAGAGTATTGAGCTGGATGCTGATGATGGTGCAACCGTCACCCGGCTGGCTTTTGAACACCAGCATCCCATAGCCCTGAAAGCGCTTGATCTGTTTACCGAAATTTATGGTGCTTATGCCGGCGATCTGGCGCTGACCGGATTATGTCGCGGCGGGGTTTACATCGCAGGAGGAATTGCGCCACGGATCATCCGGATTTTGCGACAGCCTGGTTTTATTCAGGCGTTTTGTAACAAGGGGCGCTACAGTGCGCTGGTGCAAGGGATTCCGGTTCATGTGGTGATGAATTCAAAGGCAGGTTTGCTGGGTGCCGGGCTGCTCGCACAGCGCATGTTGTATGCACCGGCGCTATCTTTTGCGGAATAACCGGAGATTGACGGATGAATGGTTACGAAACTTTGGTTGCAACGCTGGCCCTGACCATGGGAAGTGCCTGGGCAAGCGGGATAAATTTGTATGCGGCATTGCTGATACTTGGCCTGGGAGGTGCTACGGGTAATATTACCTTGCCACATGAATTGGCTGTGCTGGAAAATCCTTTTGTTATTGGAGCAGCTGGTGTCATGTATCTGGTTCAGTTTTTTGCGGACAAGATACCGGGTGTGGACAGCATTTCGGATGCCTTGCAGACCTTCGTACGCATTCCGGCAGGTGCCATGCTGGCGGCAGGTGCAGTCGGGGATGTTTCGCCGGCACTGGAAATTGCTGCGGGTATTCTCGGTGGCGGCACAGCGGCAACCAGTCATGCCGCTAAAACCGGTACACGTCTGATGATCAATACTTCGCCTGAACCGGTAAGTAACTGGACCGCTTCCGTCAGTGAAGATTTAATGGTGGTTGGCGGATTGTGGACAGCGCTGAATCATCCGATTCTGTTTCTGATCCTGTTTGTCATATTTATCGGTCTGGCAATCTGGCTGTTGCCAAAACTGTGGAGGCTGATCAAGGGATTGCTGATAAAGACAGCGCAATTCCTGAGAATTATGCGTTCTCCCCCTTCTCCCGTTGCTGCCTCATCGCCTGTTGCGGATGATCCTGCTGATCAGGAACAAAAATAGCCACTTTTCGGAAAAGCTGTTTGGATATGGGCGGCGGTTTAATTTTCCGCGCTTGCTATCTCGCCACGGAAGATGAAATAGACCGCACCGAGGATACATAACCCGGCCCAGAGATAATCAAGCTTGAGCGGTTCTTTCATGTAGAGCAGACTGAAAGGTACGAATATGGACAGGGTGATGACTTCCTGCAGAATTTTAAGCTGACCGAGGGAGAGCACGCTGAATCCGATACGGTTTGCCGGCACCTGCAGCATGTATTCAAAAAAAGCAATTCCCCAGCTGACCAAGGCAGCTATCAGCCATGGCTTACTGCTTAAATCCTTCAGATGTGCGTACCAGGCAAATGTCATGAAGATATTGCTGATGGACAGCAGCCCGATGGTGATTCCAATCTCGCGCATGGTGGATCCAGTGTTTTGTTAATTGACGTCAGTATTGGGGCAGTTCGGCAGGAAATTGCCTTTCATAGGTTTGAAGTCTAATTTTTGATCCAGGTCGATGATTTATTGCCTTTCAGATAAGCTGACCGCTGGTGCGGTGAGAGTAGGTCCAGATCAGGAAACCACGGCATATGCAGTGCGGAAAAATTGCCAGCAACTCTGACTGCATCGAAAAAATCTCCTTGATAGTACTTCTTGTGATAAATCGCGAATGTGGTATCAATAGGTGCAGCGTAAATTTCCAGCCAGTCATGCTTGAGCGGTTTATTCCAGAAACGCGACTCCCATTGCGAGACAGTCACAAATTTTTCGTAAGGAATAACTTTACCCAGGCTGGACTTCATACGGCGATCAGTCAGGTTGTATTCGCTCTGATAAGGCAGGGCAAAGCCTGCCTTGAAGCATTTGAAGTAATCACAAACACCGATCAGCTGTTGAATAAAATCTGCGGGCAAATTCTGATTGAACAGCAAATCCGGATCGGTATAGCCGAATACCTCCGGCAGAATGTCGTATACCAATCCCTGAAATCCGGCACGTGCACCCATATTGACTGCGGATCGCACAACAAAGGCTTTTTCTGTCCGAGTTATTTTCGCAAGAGTGGTGAGTGTTTCGGCATCCGTGGAGGCATTGTCGATAATCACCGGCTTGATAGATCGCGCATTGAGCTGTCGTACACAATGGTCGACATAGATACCGTTATTGTAGGACACAACCAGAATCGGAACGGTATTGCTCAAGGTATCAATCACTGGTTTGATTTGTGCGGCAAGTTTTCGTGCGTGTTTTTCATAAAGATAGCGATGAAGAAATTTTTTCAACGTTTGGTTCGCTTGGTACTTTGTTAATCCGTTTCGAATAACTCAACCGATCTGGATTGCATCAGCCGGACAAACGGTATATCCGGATCAGGTGACTGGATGAGGCGATCAACCAGCTGTCTTTTTTCTTTTCCTGTAATCACCAGGACAACGCGATCACTGTTGAGGAGTGCACGCAAGCTCAGGCTGATACGTAAAGAAGGGGCGGCGGGTGGTGTGGCAGCCTGGCACAGGCTGGTGGAATTTGTATCCAGCGACATGCCGGGAAACAAGGAGGCAACATGACCATCTGCTCCCAATCCAAGAATAATCAGATTGAACGGTAATGGTAGTGCAGATAAACGCGCATCGAGATCGGTAACCGCTGCGTCGGGATGAGAATGTTCGGTTTTGAGAGGAATGAACCGGGGTGCGGGCTGTATGTGCTGCAGAAAATATTCGCGTACCAGACGTTCATTGGATTGTTCACTGGTGGGTTCAACCCAGCGTTCATCACTCAATGTTACCAAGATGTGTTGCCAGGGAAGATCCATCTGCGCCAGCCGGGGCAGATAAGCAGTAGGCGTATGTCCACCGGGAACCACCAGACTGGCTTTGCCATGTTGTTTGATGGCATTGTGCAGCGTTACCGCGGCTGATTGGGCCAGTGCAGCGGATAGCGAAGACAGATCGCTGAAAGCATGACGTTCGATCAGATGGTCAGTGGGCATAGATCAGGAACAATTTCAACAGATTCAGGAAAAGGGTTGTCATCACCTGGGCGAACCCGGCCCAAAAATGCGACACCATTCTGATGAGCACTTTCGTAATCCACCAGGGCATCGCCTATCATCAGTACGCGCTCGGGATCAAGCGGATAGGCGGACAGAATATCGGCAATCAGTGTTTCTTTAAGACGAGGAGAGCCGCGTACCTCGGTAAAATAATGTGACAGATTGCGTCGTTCAACGATAACCTGCAACTCACTTTCCGGTGTGCCGGAGGCAACAAATAACGGAATCTGATTGACCATTTTATTCAGCAGTGTTTCTGCACCTGCTACCGGCTGACAGGCGATGACCGCGTTCATGACCAGCTCAGAAAACTGTCGATCCAGTTCCTGTTCTTCTTCCTTGGTAAGCGGAGGGTTATTCAGCAGATTTTTCTGAAAATAGTGAAATTTCAGGTAGCGCGACATCCCGCCGTTAGCGCGATGATAGTCCACTGCTGCCTGGGCAATAACCTCACCATGGTGTCGGTATAAATCAGCAAAAGCCTGTGCCTTGATATCACCGGATTCCACGATGACACCATCAAAATCAAAGATAATGGCTTGCCAGTAATCAGCAGAACGAGTGGTTATATTCATATTTGCTCGTTATTCGCAGAAGGAAGAGGTATTCCGCTTTCTTCCTGGTCATGATTAATTTGCTGATGGATTTCCTGAATGCAGTCAAGTAACCCCTGCCCCAGATCGACATGTTCATTGAGTACCAGTTTGCGACCAACACGGGGCTGGAACGCGTAGGGGGTAATCTGGTAGTGATGCCCCGGTTTATCCTGATCAAAATGCAGTGCAACATCCCATGGCATGATTTCCGAAATCATGGTCATGACATCGCGAATACGCATTTTTTCCTGTCCAGTCAGAATCAGATGACGGTTGGCAAACTCCGGAGCAAGCACTTGCACACTCATGCGTGCGGCATCTTCAACGTGAATGTACTCCCGAATGGATTCTCCGCTGCCGTGATAAGTAATGGAATGTTGCTGTATGGCTTCGTGCAGCATGCGATAAATACCGTTCCGCTGGTCTGAACGTCGTCCGTACAATGATCCATAGCGCAGAATGGTGTATTCCATCCCGTAACGTTCGTGATAGGCTTCGGTGAAGCGTTCGGCAGCCTGTTTGCTGGCGCGGTAAAAGGAGCCGGCTTCCGAATAGACGTACACACTGCTGGCAAAGATGAAGCGACGGACACCTGCCAATCGCGAGGCTTCCAGCGCATGCATGTTACCGATGACATTGATGCTGGCTGTGGCCAAAGGTTTATCATTGGCTTCATCAATGTCAGCGATGGCTGCAAAATTATAAACGACAGCTGCATCCTGAACGGCGCGTGATACCTGGCTGATATCCATGAGATCGCCGATGATCATTTCCTGATCAGGTCGGATGAAAGGAGAAGGCGTGTGGTCGAACAGACGTACCTGGTAACCGGCGCTGGACAAGGCATCGGCAACGTGGCTGCCCAGAAAACCGCCTGCCCCCAGAACAACAGCGATTGCCCCGGGGGGTACCGGTTGCGGCGTTGTCTGTGCTGCCTCACTCATCGATCAGACCCGCCTCGATCATACCTCGTCGCAGATTTTCAGCTGCTTCAAGTTCCATACGTTGCCGTGTTTCGCGCGCAAGTGATCCAATATGGGAAGTCAGTATCGCCTGGTTACATTTGCACAGCGGCCCCTGGTAGGGTTCCTGTTCAAAGCTGTCCAGGGCAGCTGCTTCAATATGGCCGCTATCCAGTGCCGCACATAAGGCATCTTCATCGACCAGTCCGCCACGAGCTGCATTAATAAGAATCGTTCCCGGTTGCATGCGGGCGATGGCTTCGGCATTGATCAGGTGATGAACGGATGAAGAATAGGGTAAATGCAGGCTGATGAGATCTGCCTGTTCGAGCAGATCAGGCAGGGAAACGAGTGCAACCCCTGCGGATGTGTGTTGCAAATGCGGGTCATGCGCGATGACTTTGGCACCAAATGCCTGACACAGCGCAGCAACACGACGACCGATATGTCCCAGTCCGATAATGCCAACGATGCGTGCTGCCAGTAATTTTCCTTGTGAACGTGGCCATTCTCCCTGACGTACAGAGCGATCGGTATGATTGATCTGGCGCAGGCAATCCAGCATTAACCCCAATGTCAGTTCTGCTACCGCCTGAGCGGGAGCCTCAGGTGTGTTGGAGACGCTGATGTTCAGTCGCCTGGCAGCTTGCAGATCAACGCTATCCAGCCCGGTGCCACAGCGCGCAATAACACGCAAGGCTTTGGCATGGGACAGCACACGCTCAGTGAGTGGTTCTACTCCCGCCAGCAGGGCAACTGTATCGGTACTTAGCAGATCGATGGCTTCATCTTCAGTAAGCTTGCGTCGATGTGGGTTGCCAGTGACGGTAAACCCTAGCGTGATCAACTGTTGAATGGCCGGATTGTGATCAAAATCGAAGGATGAGGTGGATACGACAATTTTACTCATGATGCTGTTTTAATCATGCTCAAGTGTGTGCGGCAGAGAGAATCAAGCATACGAATATCCAGGCTGTATCCCAGAAATATGAATCCCTGTTTGATGCGTTGTTGCAATAACGCCGGATCAGGTTCGACAACATGAACACCGCCTGCTTTCCGGTGTTGTATACCGGCTTTGAGGACGGTTTGAATGGCTGCCTGTACGTCAGGATGATCCAGTTCGCCAGGTCGCCCCATTGATCCCGATAAATCGTATGGACCGATGATGTAAGCATCAACTCCTGCAGTGGAGAGGATGGCATCAATATTTTCAATAGCCTGAATATGTTCGATCATCACGATAACAACCGCGTTATCGCGCAGCCATTGCCGATATGCCTGAAAGCTCGCACCGTAACCCTGGGCGCGCGCCAGTCCTACACCGCGTGTTCCTTCCGGAGGGTAATAAACGGCACTGACCGCAGCGCGCGCATCTTGCGCGGATTTGACCATTGGTACCATGATGCCGCTGGCACCGGCATCCATCACACGTTTGATCTGGTCGGGGTGATTGGAAGTCAGCCGTACGATAGCCGGGCATTGCTGTCCATCCAGAACCTGGATATTCACTGAGTTCCAGCACGCTATGTTCAGTATCCAGCACCAGCCAGTCGAAGCCGGTTTTAGCCATGATCTCGGCAATTGAAGGGTGCCCAAGCGTAATCCAGGAGCCAATGGTCAATTCACAGCGGGTAAGTCGGGTTTTTAGGGACATGGGTTTTCCGGTCAGGATTTCAGGGTTTCTGATATTGAGCCAGCAGCGGATCATCAGCCATTAATTTTGCGACGCGTGCCAGATCTGCCTGAGTATCCACTGCCTGTGTGTCGAAACGGGTTTCTATCATTCTGACCTGATGACCGTGTTCCAGCAGGCGCAACATGTCAATTGATTCGAGTTTTTCCAGTGGGGTAGGTGGCAGCTGGCTGTATGCAATCAGGCAGGCGCGGGTAAACGGGATAATGCATACCTGTTTATAAGCAACGGTTGCGCCAAAACCACCTGGGGCCAGCGTCGGGATCGGTTGGCGCGTCATATAGAGTGCGTTTCCCTGCTGATCCATCACAACCTTGATTGTGTTGGGACTGCGAAAATCAGCTTCGTCGTCGATCCGTTTTGTCAGATTAACGCATTCCAGTCCGGAATCATTGTGGAAAGGTGCGACGGCAGCATCGATCATCGCGGGGTGCGTCATCGGCTCATCTCCCTGCACCATTACAATCAAATCAGCGTCAATGTGCATGACGGCTTCCGCAATACGATCGCTGGCCCGTTCGTGACGATCAGAAGTCATGATAACGGGTGCGCCAAATGCGGTTGCTGCCTGACGAATCTCTTCATCACAAGTGGCAATATAAGTTGCGCTGAGCGACTGGCTCAGAGCGACACGCTGATAAACATGCTCCAGCATGGAGCGCCCCAATAATTGAGCCAATGGTTTGCCGGGAAAGCGCGAAGAACCCATACGTGCCGGAATGATAGCGATTGTTTTCATGCTGGTGAGAGATGGTTGGTCATATATGCTATATAGATATATAACAATGCGAATGAAATATTTTTTGCCGTTCGTATGTGGTATATATAATGTTTGCTTTGCAGGTAATCTTAACCTTCCTTGCTAATGTTTTGCATAATAACACAGGTTTATTTGACAGCTCTTTTGTCCATCATCTGGCTGGATATGCTGTTGAACAGTACGACCATTATGACAAAAGATCATCCGGGTTCTGTTGTTCTGCGACTGCTGCTAATACATACCGACATACCGGAGATAGAAGATGATGGATATCAGGAAATTTGAAATGCTTGCTGACAAAACAATAGATGTCGTTATTCCGGTTTATAACGCTCCCGACTTGACACGGCGCTGTATTGATTCCATTGTCGCGCATCTTAATCAATCCATTAGACGCATTATCGTTCAAGATGATGCATCTGGCCACGAAACGAAGAAGATGCTGGATAACCTGCCGTATGATTGTGTTGACGTTTTCCATGCGGAGGAAAACCAGGGTTTTGGTCTCTCAGTAAATGCAGCGGTCAATCGATCTGACGCTGACTACATATTTATCCTGAATTCTGACACCGAAGTCAGTCAGGATTTCCTGTCATTGTTATGCGCAACATTTGTTGCTGATCCTGAATTAGCGGCTATTGTTCCTGCCGGTAACAGTTATGCCCAGTATGATCTTGGGCGCTATATGCTGCGGGAAGCAGGTTATATACCCAATTACTATCTTCGTGGACACGCTATATTGATCCGCCGTGATGTTTTTCAGGAAATAGGAGGTTTCGATCCGGCGTTTGGGCGAGGTTATTATGAAGATATTGATCTTGGTCGTCGGCTTGATCTTCACGGATGGCGCTTCGGTATACATCCTGGTGCCTGCGTTTATCATAAGAAAGGGGGGTCGTTTGGTAATGGGCGATCAAAGAAGCAACTCGCGCGACGTAATCGTGCCTTTTATCTTTCACGTTACCCTGACGCACGGCAAAATATCCTGCTGTTTTCGACTAACGGATCACTCGCAAATTTTCCTTTGTCTGCTTTGGTTGCAATGGAGAATGTATTTCGCGCAGGAGGTTATGTACATTGGTTTACCTCAATGCGATCACCTACATTGCTGTGCCTGCAGATGTATAGTTACCCGTTACATTTAAGTACAGCAATTTGGATTACTCTTAAACGCTGGCGACGTGCAGACAGGCGTATCTCGGCTATTTGGATAATGGACGATGTTCCATTTTTGTTACGTACTTTGTT
This sequence comes from Nitrosomonas eutropha, assembly GCA_014584635.1. Classification (GTDB taxonomy): domain Bacteria; phylum Pseudomonadota; class Gammaproteobacteria; order Burkholderiales; family Nitrosomonadaceae; genus Nitrosomonas; species Nitrosomonas eutropha_B. The sequence continues at coordinate 12,290 of JACTML010000122.1, forward strand.
AATCGCTTGGGGTCGTGTGCTCCGGTTGGAGGTAAAAGAGCTGTCACTTAATAAGTCTTCTCTCCTGAGGGAGCAATACTGAAGAAGTAATTACACAATATCGTCAGGATAGAGAAGGTTTATAAATACGTGGCAATCTGTTGATTTTAAATAATATATTTTGAGTGATGGGGTTGTGTTGAGCTGGCGTGAATTACTGGTACGGTTCGCACTGGTATTTTTTTGTTTTGCATTGTGGCCTAAGGGATTCATGTATTGGGGAGCAGCCTTGTTGGTTGTTGCCTGGTTGGTGGATGGAGGATTGTTCAGGTTTCGTGGTTTGTTAAAAGAGCCTTTGGTCTTAGGAATCCTGGTTTTTTGTGGGGTATGGGTAGTCGGCTTGTTGTGGAGCGATCTTGCCGTGGCTTTCCAGGATAGATGGAGGAAGTATTTTCTTTTGTTGGCGTTCCTTCCCTTGTATTCGCTTTTAAATAAGGAACGACTTCCTTGGGCGGTTGGCGGATTGGCTGGTAGTTATTCAACCATGGTAGCACTAGGTGGCTATAGCTGGTCAATGCAAGGTATGCAAGGAGTCCCTTTGTTTGGCATGATTCATTTACATTACTCAGCGGCTTTAGGAATCGGTGTCATTTTGGCCATTTTTGGAGGCTGGGTTGTGTTAGCCAAGGGAAACAAGTTTTTGACAGTGTTATTGTGGTTGGTGGCTCTGTTATTGTTGTTTCTTCAGTTTCATCAGAATTCTAGAGGATTTTTACTTACAACATTGGTAACGTCGCTGCTGATGTTTTATTTGTATTACCGGACAGAAGGTAAGTTGTTGTTAAGGAGTGTGATCTCGATTCTTGCTGTGGCAATGTTGTTCGCTGCAACTAGTGATGCTTTTCATGAAAGATTGGAAGCTGCTAAATCGGATCTGCAATTATCTCGACAAGGTAATTATCAAACCAGTGTGGGTTACCGGTTGGCAATCTGGGATATTGGTCTACATGGCATTGCCGAGCGTCCTCTATTAGGGCATGGCTCTGGCATGGCGAAGCAGTATTTGAAAGATAGCTATATAACGTATAAGCAGGGAATTTACAGGAACTTGTCTGAATTCCATGAAGCAAGACATTTTCATAATGAGCTAATTGAAATCGGTATACATCTGGGATTGCTTGGTATATTGGCTTTTGCGTTCTTATTATGGTCCTGGTTCAAAACATTTAGGCAACATCAGATGACTTTATTGGGTAGTGCAATCGTGTGTTTTATTTTTCTATCCGGGCTAACTGATACTTTTCTTATAACTAATCGTATTCCGCCATTTTTACTCGCAGTGACTGCTATAGCTGTTTGCTGGCAGAAGTATAACGGGGGACTCGATCTGGTTGACCGGAAAAATCTGCAAATTGAAAATATAACTCAAAATCCGTGAATATTCTGTTTTCCAGGATCATTTGGAATGTGACCATTTATTGGTGATAGTGGCTTGAGTAAATTGACTCCTGTTGATCCTCTGATCGAACATTACATGCGTACGCTTGCTGAGCAGTTTGATCATCCGATCCTTGATGAAATGGAGGCATTTGCTCGGGAGAAAAATTTTCCAATCGTCGATAGACTTGTCGGGATTTCACTGGAAATTTACGCAAAAATGATCGGTGCGCGCAGAATATTCGAGTTTGGCAGCGGATACGGATATTCGGCCTATTGGTTTGGCAAGGCGGTTGGAGCGGGCGGGCAGGTTATTTGTACGGACAGTAATCCACTCAATCAGAAAACGGCAGAGCAATACTTGACTGCTGTCGGTCTGTGGGAGAGGGTGAAGTTTTGTATCGGCTATGCCCAAGATGTATTTGAGCAGACAGAGGGTGATTTTGATATCTGCTACAACGATGCAGATAAAGGCGGGTATCCGGATATCTGGCTCATGGCCAGGGAGCGAATTCGTCCGGGTGGCTTGTATATTGCTGATAATGTATTGTGGCACGGACATGTGGCTGTGGAGAATGCAGCTGATGCCAAGCCGGGCTGGACGAAAGCAATCAAAGAGCATAATCAGCTGATTTGTAAAGATTCCGAGTTTGATACCTTTATTAATCCGACGCGTGATGGCGTTATCGTGGCACGCAGAAAAATGGCATAATACGGCTCTGAATTGTTTATCTTTCTATTATTAACGGGCAAGGAGAATTTTTGTGCAAATTCATGTATATGATACCTACGTTAAATCCAAGCGCGGACACACTATGCATTTCGATGTGTTTACTGATGTAAGAGACGATAAAAAAGCGGTTGAATTTGCCAAGGAATGGCTTGCTTCAATTGGAGAAGAGGGAGCGACAGTAACCAGTGAGGAATGTCGTTTTTGTCATAGCCAGAAAGCGCCCGATGAGGTGATTGAGGCAATTAAACAAAACGGGTATTACATCTATAAAATGGAAGGGTGTGATTAACAAGCTACCAATGAATCAAAGTATTGCAGCAATTATGGAGTTTTACGCAATGAGACGGATATTTGCAAAAATACTGATACTGTCATCTGCCTTTTTTATGACGAGTGTTACAGCATATGCGGACGAGCCCAAGGCAATTGGAGAATTCGGTGACTGGATTGCTTATGTGTATATGGAAGAAAACAACAAGGTTTGCTATATGGTCGGTAAACCGGTCAAGGAGGAAGGTAGCTACACTAAACGAGGAAATGTTTATGCACTGATTACCCATCGTCCGGCCGAGAAAAGCAAGAACGTGTTCAGTTTTGTTGCCGGCTACCCATATAAAGCAGGCAGTGAAGTGACAGTCAGCATTGGCAGTCAGCGTTTTAAACTGTTTACTCAGAATGAAACTGCCTGGGCACCTGATTCTGCAACGGATAATAAATTGGTATCGGCTGTGCGCAGTGGCAATCAGATGGTAATCAATGGAACTTCCTCACAGGGAACGGTGACGACGGACACCTTTGGTTTGAAAGGATCAAGTGCCGCTCACGCTGCTATTTCCAAAGAATGCGGAATTAAGTGAGAGTGGATTCATGGGCGATAAAATAACTATTTATCAGAAACCCACTTGCAGCAAATGTCGTGAGGCACTAACCATCCTCAAGGAAAGCGGTAATGAGTTCGACAGCATTAATTACTACGATACCCGGTTAACCGTTGATACGTTACGTGAAATTATTCGTAAGTTGGATATTCCGGTGAGAGGGTTGTTGCGTGTGGACGAACCGCTTGCTAAAGATTCGGAATCGGCTAGTGATGAAGAATTGTTGCAACTGATGGCAGCAAATCCGGATCTGATTCAGCGTCCCATTGTGATTCGCGGAGATAACGCAGTACTGGGACGACCGCCGGAGAAAATAAAAAAGCTGTTGGGTGATTAAAATTCAAGCAGCTTAAATACAACGGGTACAGGTAATCTTGATTACCTGTACCCGAGTTAGGGAGCCTCTGAAAACGTTAGCGAGGCAGCCAGTTCAAGGCAAAGGTCGGCAAAGAAACGGAGTTTATACGTAATAAATAAGCACCTGAGCCGACTTTTAACACAAAAATGGCAGCGCAGATAGTTTTGCAGAGGCTTTCTTAAGCAAGACTATTCTGCGGCTGCAGCAGCGGTATCTTTTTGTTGAACTTTGCGTGCGGGCAGCTTTTCACGAATTCTTGCAGCTTTACCGGTTAGGTCTCGCAGATAATAAAGTTTAGCTCGACGTACGGCACCGCGACGTTTGACTTCCATGCTCGCGATGAGAGGGGAGTAAGTCTGGAATGTACGCTCCACAGCCTCTCCGCTGGATATTTTCCTAACGATAAACGAGGAATTGAGTCCACGATTGCGTTTGGCAATGACAACCCCTTCAAACGCTTGAATACGCTTACGATCACCTTCCACTACGTTTACGTTGACCACTAGCGTATCGCCTGGTGCAAAATCAGGAATCGTTTTTCCCAGTCGTGCTATTTCTTCTTGTTCCAGTTGTTGAATCAAGTTCATTTCATTGCTCCCGTTCTTTTATTGTATCTGCTGTCGTCTGATCAGTAATTGTCAAGCGCTGCAGCTGCTTGAATTCTTCCAGTAATTCCTTTTCTTTGCCGGGGAGGCCTCCCGGGTATTTCTCCATTAATAAATCAGGTCTTTTTAACCAGGTTCTGCCGATGGATTGTTGCAATCGCCAATGCGCTATTTTTGCGTGGTTACCAGATAACAATACTTCGGGCACTGGCTTTTCTTTGTATATACAAGGCCGGGTATAGTGCGGATATTCCAGTAAATGATCCACATAAGAATCCTGGCTGGCTGATTGTACATCGCCTAACGCACCGGGCAGTTGTCTGATTACTGCGTCAATTAGAACCATGGCTGCCAGTTCTCCCCCGGAAATTACGTAATCTCCGATTGAAATTTCCTCGTCGACCTGATCCTCTATCAGTCTTTCATCAATTCCTTCATAACGGCCGCAAAGCAGTATGATTCCATCCAGTTTGGAAATCTGCAGAACCTTTTCGTGATTCAATCGCTTGCCCTGTGGAGAGAGGTAAATAACACGAGTCTGATCAATTCCGTTCCTGGTTTGCCGCATTCTTGCGTCAGTAATAGCCTGATCCAGTGGCTCAGCCATCATGACCATACCGGGACCTCCACCATAAGGTGCATCATCTACTGTCCGGTAGCTGTTTGTGACATAGTTGCGCGGATTCCAGGTATGCAGATGATATAAATTGTTTCTTTTAGCTCTTCCTGTTACGCCATGTTGTGTGACAGCATCAAACATTTCCGGCAGCAGCGTAATGATGTCAAATTCAAGTGGCATGATGCAAAGTTTAATCGTCCAGTTTCCAGTCCACTGTAATCTGTCGTGCTTTCAAATCTACTTGCCTGATGACCTGGTCTACGAAAGGAATCAGTTCTTCCTTGTTATTCGAAAGTTGAACACGCATAACATCATTTGCGCCCGTCTCAAATAATCCGCTTACAGTCCCGACAGATTTGCCTTGTGTATTCACAACATCGATTCCAATCAAATCAGTCCAGTAGTAACCATCTTTTCCATCTTCTGGTAGTTGAGGCAGCTGGCTGCGCGGGACAGCAATCAATAACCCCTTTAATTCAGAAGCGCTTGTCCGGTCATCATATTCTTCCAGTGTGGTAATTAGCAGATTATCGTGAATGAAAAAAGAAGCCGGATGTACTGTTTGCCAGCTTTTCTCATCGCTGCTGAGCCACCATACGGGGTAATCCATCAACCCATCAATATATTCGGTGAAAGGAGCAACCTTAATCTGACCCTTGATACCACGTGGACCGATAATCCGGCCCAGTACTACCATTGATTCCTCGTTTATAAGGAACTCGGGTTCATTCTGGTGACTGAATGGATTTCTGCTGTTTGCCAAATTGCTTGACGAGTCTGGAAACAGTGTCAGACAGCTGCGCTCCCTGGGATTGCCAGTGATTCAGGCGATCCATCTGAATGCGCAAACTTTCTTCACCTCCCGTAGCCCGAGGGTTATAAAATCCCAGGCGCTCAATAAATTTGCCATCCCGGTGGCGGCGGGAATCAGCCACGACCATATTGTAAAAAGGACGCTTTTTGGCGCCGCTGCGTGCCAGTCTTACTACTACCATGTTGCCCCTTATATAAAGTGGTTGTTTGTCAGCTAAAACCCGCAATTTTATGGCAGTTCTTATATGCTTAGCAAGTAATAAATTAAATTGCAATCATATAGTTGCACATTTAAAAGAAAGTTATGGTTGAATCAGGGAGATCAGTTTTGTGTCAATCACAGTGCTGGTTGGAATAAAAGCATATTGCGGACGATACACTGGCTTGGTTCAAGGGTATGAGTTACCGGAAACGCTATGGAAAAATCAGATCAGAATTATTCCTTGATGGAAGAGCTGCTTGCTGAAGCTAATCGTTGTGTGGCGTGTGGGCTATGTCTGCCGCATTGTCCTACCTATCATCTGACGCATTCTGAAGCAGATTCTCCGCGAGGGCGTATTGCGTTGATAAACGGTGTTGCTAGTAAGCACATCCCGCTAAACGAGAAGTTTGTTCAGCATATGGATCGCTGTCTTACCTGTCGTGCTTGCGAAAATGTGTGTCCGAGCAATGTTGCCTATGGCCGTTTGATTGATGGTGCGCGCGTTATGCTTCGTGAAAATGCGCAGCCTGTTCGGGAAGAAAGGCAAGGCAGGGAAAGCAGGCTGAGAAATTTTCTGGAACAGGAACTGATCGCAAAACCTGCTCGATTCGATAGGCTGCGACCAATATTACGTTTATTGGTCAATAGCGGTCTGCTGACGTTGCTGTTACGTTCAGATACGCTGAGAAGAAATACCTTGATTCGGTCTTTGCTGTTTTTGACAAAGCGTAATCTGCCGGGGCAAATATGGCGCAATTCATATCCGGCCAGTCATCCTCAGCGTGGTGAGGTAGCGCTGTTTCTGGGTTGTATTGCGAGACTGATTGATACTGAAACATTACTCTCAACTCTGGTTGTATTAAATCGGCTGGGTTACACGGTGCATGTGCCGGCTGCGCAAACATGTTGCGGCGCGCTTTATCAACATAGCGGCCAAATGAGTGCGGCAGTGTCGCTGGCACAGCAAAATCTGCGTGTTTTCGAGAAGCTGAATATCCAGGCAATTATCAGTACCGCTTCTGGCTGTGGCGTTCAATTGGCGGAGTATTCATCGCGATTGGGGGTTGAGTTTCCCGTTCCGGTGGTGGATATCAATCAATTTCTTGATGCGCAGGAATGGGATGGAGTCGATTTTGTACCGCTGCCACAAAAAATAGCAGTGCATGAGCCCTGTACATTACGCAATACGCTGTGTGCCTCAAATCATTTATATTCTGTACTGCGTCGTATTCCGGAAATTGAGATCATCAAACTTCCCGGTAATGATCGATGCTGTGGTGCCGCAGGGACTTATTTTCTGGATCAGCCTGAATTTGCCAGGGCGCTGCTTGATGAAAAAATACGGGCTTTCGAGCAGACTGGTGCTGATTGTCTGGTAACGGCCAATATTGGTTGTGCTTTGCATATTGCCAGCGGGCTGATGAATAGCGGAAGAAATATAGAGGTTTTGCACCCGGTAACGTTGCTTGCACAGCAAATGCGTATAAAATAAAAACAGGCTGTTCTGATGCAAGACAGGTAAAAAGATCCAGGGAGGAATTTTTATGTTGAATGTTGATAAATTAATTATTGGGTTCGATAACGCTCTGCGTACATTGCTGGCACCTGCTGCTACCCTGCGCCCGATTCCGGGAAAAGACTTGCCTGAAAATGAGTTGAGCGAGATTGAAAAACGTAAATCTGCAGCATTGATGCGTATTAATCATGTGGGTGAAGTTTGTGCTCAGGCGCTTTATCAGGGACAGGCACTGACGGCGCGTAATGAACAGGTGCGACAGGCGCTGGACCAGGCTGCACGTGAAGAAACAGAGCACCTCGCCTGGACAGAGAACCGGATTGTGGAGCTGGGTGGACATAAAAGTTTTCTGAATCCGTTATGGTATGGCGGGTCGTTTGCGCTGGGGTTGGTAGCGGGTGCGCTTGGGGATAGATGGAATCTGGGTTTTCTGGCTGAAACGGAGCGCCAGGTTGAAGCACATCTGGCAGATCACTTGCAGCAACTGCCTCATCAGGATGTTCGCAGCCGGGCTATTGTGTCACAAATGAAAGTCGATGAAGCGTGTCATGCCACTATGGCTGTTTCGTATGGAGGAGGGCCTTTGCCTGTACCAATCAAAACCATCATGAAATTCAGTTCCGGAATCATGACACGAACCGCATACTGGGTATGAGTGCAATCAATTTTTATAAATTGCGATCGTAATGCAAACCATCAATCTGACTGATCATTTTTTGATTGCCATGCCGGGGTTGGAAGATTCGTTTTTTGCGAAAACGCTCACCTATATCTGCGAGCACAACGAGCAAGGTGCGTTGGGTTTAGTTGTGAATCGGCCAACTGATTTATCAGTAGAAAAACTGCTGACACAACTGGGTATGTCCCCTCAGGATTGCGCTTCTTCCAGTTTGCCGGTGTTGCTGGGTGGTCCGGTGCAGGTCGATAACGGATTTGTGTTGCATGAACCGGTTGGGATGTGGAAATTTACATTATCTTCCAATGCGACAACCGGATTAACTGCTTCTATTGATATTTTACAGGCAGTAGCTGATTGTCAGGGACCGGAGAAAGTGCTGGTGGCGTTAGGCTATTCAGGCTGGGCGGCCGGACAGCTTGAGCAGGAACTGGCGCAAAATGCCTGGCTAACCGTGCCTGCGCAGTCCCGGATATTGTTTGAGCTTTCTTTTGAAGAACGATTACCTGCTGCCATGGCGTTATTGGGGATTGATTCTTTTAATTTATCCAATGAAGTCGGCCATGCCTGATTTGACTGAAAAAACTGCATCTGATGCGATAAATACGATTTCATCCGGTACTGTGCTTGCGTTTGATTTTGGTATGCGCCGCGTAGGAGTGGCTATCGGCGAGTATGAATTGCGTTTGGCCCACCCCCTGACGACGATTGATCAGGCAGTGACTAAGCCCCGTTTTGAGAAAATTGCCGAGTTAATCAGAGAATGGCAGCCGGTACTCTTGGTGGTGGGATTGTCAGTTCATGCCGATGGTGCTGAACATGAAATAACCCGATTATGCCAGCGTTTTGCAAGACGACTGGAAGGGCGATTCGGGATTCCGGTCGTGATGGAAGATGAGCGCTATACGACTGTGATTGCCCGTTTGACGCTGGAAGAGGTGGGTATTACAGGGAGAAAACAGCGACCGATGCTGGATCAGATTGCAGCACAACATATTCTTCAGACTTTTTTTGATTCGTCCTATGCAGCTTCCTGATGCTGAGCAGTTGCTGACACTGCTTATCGACAAAATCCGACCGGATATTACCGGTAATACGGTTATTGTAGGTATCCATACGGGAGGGGCGTGGCTGGCCAGACGCATTCATCAGGCGTTGAAGATTGTGCATCCGCTAGGTGTGCTGGATATTTCCTTTTATCGTGATGATTACAGTAAAATCGGCCTCCATCCGCAAGTCCGACCTTCTCAACTTCCTTTCGAAGCAGAAAACAGTCACATTATTCTGGTGGATGACGTGCTCTATACCGGCAGAACTATTCGTGCTGCGGTGAATGAACTATTTGATTACGGTCGCCCGGGCAGTATTCATCTGGCCGTTCTGGTGGATCGTGGCGGACGGGAATTGCCAATCGCTGCGCGATACACTGGCGCTGTGCTGTCCTTGCCAAAAAACAGCATGCTTGAACTGAGGCAGGCGGAAGACGGGAAGCTGAGTCTGGATTTGCGTAGTGTGGTAATCGAATAGCTCTTGGAACCTTGGCGCAATGGGCGTACATCCGCAATTAAATAAAAATGGCGAGCTGCAGCATTTACTGACAACAGAAGGGCTGCCTGTTGCGATTTTGCACCATATTCTGGATACGGCGGAATCATTTGCCGGTGTAACAGAGCGGGATGTCAAAAAAATTCCTTTGCTGCGAGGTAAATCAGTATTCAACCTGTTTTTTGAACCAAGTACCCGTACCCGCACGACCTTTGAAATTGCAGCAAAACGACTTTCGGCAGATGTAATTAATCTTAACATGGCTGTTTCATCCCAAACCAAGGGAGAAACACTGCTGGATACGGTGAATAATCTGTCTGCCATGCATGCGGATATGTTTGTGGTGCGTCACAATCAAAGTGGCGCAGCGCATCTGATTGCCCGGCATGTTGGCCCGGAAATTCATGTCATTAATGCGGGTGATGGATGGCATGCGCATCCTACGCAGGCTTTGCTTGATATGTTTACCATTCGCCGTTACAAACAGGATTTTCGTGCCCTGCGTGTGGCGATTATTGGAGACATCCTTCATTCGCGAGTGGCGCGGTCGCAGATTCATGCGCTGACAACGCTGGGGGTACCGGAAATTCGCGTGATTGCACCCAAAACTTTGTTGCCAGCCAGGGTTGAACGGCTTGGTGTGCATGTTTACCATAATATGACGCAAGGTTTGCAGGATGTGGATGTGCTGATGATGCTGCGATTGCAGCATGAACGGATGGAATCAGCGCACTTGCCCAGCACGGAAGAATACTTCAAGTATTACGGGTTGACGCCGGAAAAGCTCATGCTGGCCAAGTCCGATGCAATTGTAATGCATCCGGGTCCGATGAATCGCGGCGTGGAAATTGATTCTGAAGTGGCTGACGGTTCCCAATCAGTTATTTTGCCTCAGGTGGGTTTTGGCATTGCTGTTCGCATGGCGGTTATGTCGATTCTTGCTGGAAATTAATGCCTGTGTCTCTATGTATATTTGTATTCGCAATGGTCGCCTGATCGATCCTGAGAGTGGAATGGATCGCTTTGGCGATCTTTATCTGGCTGAAGGCAAAATTGTATCGATTGATTCCTGTCCGGAATATTTTCGTGATATCCAGGAAATCGATGCAAGCGGATTAATTGTATGTCCCGGATTGGTTGATTTATCGGCACGTTTGCGTGAACCGGGACTTGAGTACATGGCTACTTTGGAATCAGAACTGGAGGCGGCGGTAGCGGGGGGGATAACCAGCCTCGCATGTCCTCCGGATACCGATCCACCGCTGGATGAGCCGGGGTTGGTGGAGATGCTTAAACATCGTGCACGCAATCTTGATCAGGCACGAGTTTACCCGGTAGGAGCGCTGACTCAGGGGCTCAAGGGTGAGCGGTTGACTGAAATGGTTGAATTACATGACGCCGGATGTGTTGCTTTCAGCCAGGCAGATGCGCCGATTGCCAATCTGCATGTATTAATGCGCGCCATGCAATACGCCGCCACCTTTGGTTTTAAGGTCTGGCTGCGTCCGCAGGATATGTATTTGGCTAACCATGGTGTTGCCCACGATGGAGAAATTGCAACTCGTCTTGGTTTGCCGGCAATTCCGGTGTGTGCAGAAACGATTGCACTGACAGATATCGTATCTCTGATGAGAGAAACAGGTGCAAGTGTGCATCTGTGCCGTATTTCCAGTGCTGAAGGAGTGGCACTGGTGCGTGCGGCTAAACAACAAGGGTTGCCGTTAACTTGTGATGTTTCTATTCATCATGTACATCTGACCGATATGGATATCGGTTTTTTTGATGCAAACTGCCACCTTATGCCGCCGCTCAGAGGTTTGGCGGATAGAAACGCATTGCGCGCGGGGTTGGCAGATGGCACGATTGATGCAATTTGTTCGGATCATGCCCCAGTGGATGAAGACGCCAAATTGCTGCCTTTTGCTCAGGCAGAAGCGGGAGCAACCGGGTTGGAGTTGCTGTTGCCGCTTACGTTAAAGTGGGCGACGGAAAACGGGTTGTCGCTGTCGGAAGCGCTGGCGAAAATCACATCCTGTCCTGCCCGTATATTGGGAATTGATACCAGACGGCTAGTGGAAGATGCTCCGGCAGATTTATGTATTTTTGATCCGGATGCATACTGGACTGTCAGTAATGCGGAACTGAAAAGTCAAGGCAAAAATACCCCTTTTCTTGGAATGGAACTATGTGGCCGTGCCCGATTTACGATAATTGGCGGACATGTTGTGTACGGTTAATCACAGTAAATGCTGTGGATATGTGAATTTTATCCGGATTGCATTGGAACCAGGATCGTTTGAGGAATAGGATTTTCCTAAACTATTGATAATAATAATTCTAATTTTTAAACAATATGAAAAACCCGTTACTTGATTTTTCCGCGCTGCCACGTTACGAAGAAATTCGGAATGAACACATTACGCCAGCTATCGATGAGTTATTGCGTGATTGTCGCGCAGTAATGAATACGATTAAAAATTCATCTGAGGTTCCGGACTGGCAGGATTTTGTCCAGCCGATGGTGGATGTGAATGAGCGCCTGTCGCGCGCATGGGGGCAGGTGGCGCATTTGAATGCAGTTATGAATAACCCTGAGTTGCGCGAAATCTACAATACCAATTTGCCTCGTATCACGCAGTATTACGTTGAATTGTCGCAGGATCCGGTTTTGTTTGAAAAATTCAAACAGCTGCGGGCAGATCCGGCGTTTAATAATTTGAATCAGGCGCGCAGGAAAATTGTAGAAAATCAGTTGCGTGATTTTCGGTTGGGAGGTGCTGAGTTACCAGCTGGAGACAAGGCGCGATTCATGCAAGTACAGGAAGAATTGTCAGCGCTGAGTGCAAAATTCAGCGATAACCTGCTGGATGCAACCAATGCTTTTTCCCTGTTTACAGATAAACGGGAAGAGCTTGCCGGAATTCCTGAGGATGTATTGCAGGCAGCCAGCAAAGCAGCAGCTGAAGATACCTCAATAACTGTGCCAGGCTGGAAATTTACACTGCACGCACCTTCTTATTTACCGGTGATGCAGTACGCCGATAATCGCAGCTTGCGTGAACAAATGTATCGAGCATACACAACGCGGGCCAGTGAGCTTGAATCTGTTTCAGATCAGTCTGTGAACCGTGACAATATGCCTTTGATCGAGCAGATCTTGCGTCTACGTCGGGAAGAAGCCAGATTGCTGGGTTATGACTGTTATGCGCAAGTGTCTCTTGCCCCCAAAATGGCAGAAACACCGCAACAGGTGCTGGATTTCCTGAATGAACTGGCAGCTAAAGCCAGGCCTTATGCGGAAAGGGATTTGGCGGAGCTGCGTCAGTTTGCGGCAGATAAACTGAAACTGGCTCAGCTTGAGGTATGGGATATTGCCTATGTGAGTGAAAAATTGCGGATTGAGCGTTATGCTTTTTCTGATCAGGAGGTCAAGCAGTATTTTCCGGAAGATAAGGTGTTATCTGGTATGTTTGGTCTGGTGGAAACGCTGTACGGCATCCATATCAGCGAGGCGGAGCAGGCACGTAACGTTCAGCGCTGGCATCAGGATGTAAGGTTTTTTGATATTGCTGATAACAAGGGCAATCTGCTGGGGCAATTCTATCTGGATCTTTATGCACGTCCCGGAAAGCGTGGAGGAGCGTGGATGGACGACGCCATAACACGTCGGCGAATCGAGGTGCCGGAAATCGGCCGTTCTGAAATCCAGACTCCGGTTGCGTATCTCACTTGCAATTTCTCCGCACCGGTGACAATCAATGATCATTTGCGTCCTGCGCTGTTTACGCATGATGAAGTTATTACTTTGTTTCATGAGTTTGGTCATGGATTGCATCATTTGCTATCCCAGATGGATGAGCTGGGAGTTTCCGGGATCAATGGTGTCGAATGGGATGCGGTCGAGCTGCCAAGCCAGTTTATGGAGAATTTTTGCTGGGAGTGGGAGGTGTTGTGTGGCATGACTGCGCATGTGGAAACTGGTAACCCGCTGCCACGAGCACTATTCGACAAAATGCTGGCAGCAAAAAATTTTCAAAGCGGTCTCCAGACTTTGCGTCAGATAGAATTTGCTTTATTTGACATGCACTTGCATACTGATTTTGATCCACAAGGCAGTGAAACGGTGCTGCAGTGTCTGGATAAAATCCGTCAACAGGTGGCAGTTATCATTCCACCGGACTTTAACCGGTTTCCGGGCAGCTTTGGGCATATATTTGCAGGTGGTTATGCAGCCGGTTATTACAGCTATAAATGGGCGGAGGTATTATCTGCCGATGCTTATAGCCTGTTTGAAGAAAACGGTGCGGGAAAAGTGGTTAATGCAGCAACCGGCGAGCGTTTCTGGCGGGAAATTCTTGCTGTAGGCGGAAGTCGTCCTGCACTTGAATCGTTTATCGCCTTTCGTGGGCGCGAGCCGGAAATTGATGCGTTGTTACGTCATCATGGTATGGTAACCTGAGTATTTCTTGCAGTGTAATGAGGCAGATAATTGCAGAAAGCCAGCCAGAAATGATGGCGTTATTTTTCTGATGAACAGCACGATATTGGGAATGAAAGTTAAGCGGTTTCTGGAAAAGCTGTGGCATCTTGCGTATAATTAACCCTAGCGGTAGAAATTAGTTCGAGCCGCTTTTTTCTGCCTGTCCATATAATATTCAAGATATTAAGGAGCTTTGTGTCTAACCGTCCACGCGCTGTACTTGTTTTAGCTGATGGTACTGTTTTTCACGGAGATTCAATTGGCGCTGAAGGCTTGGCTGCTGGGGAAGTAATCTTTAATACAGCCATGGTCGGCTATCAGGAAATTCTGACTGATCCTTCTTATTGCCGTCAGATTGTGACGCTCACTTATCCGCATGTGGGCAATACCGGTGTGAATGACGAAGATACCGAGTCTACGCTGGCTTCCAGAGCTATTCATGCAACAGGCTTGGTTATTCGGGATTTGTCGCTTGTTGCTAGCAACTGGCGCCATCGTCAATCTCTGCCTGATTTCCTTAAGCAACACGGTACATTGGCGATTTCCGGAATTGATACACGTAAACTTACACGTATTTTAAGAGAGAACGGTACGCAGGCCGGCTGTATTATGGCTGGCCGTATCAACGAAGCTGAAGCGCTGCAGCAGGCGCAAGCTTTTCCCGGGCTGACAGGAGTGGATTTGGTGCATGAGGTCAGCTGTCAACAGTCCTGGCGTTTCAATGAAAGTGAGCGGACTTCTGAAACCGGCTTGCGAATAGCTGTGCTGGATTTTGGTGTCAGACGGTCAATTTTGGCTAAGCTGGTTGCATTGGGTTGTCATGTTGCTGTTTATCCTGCCTGGACCAATTCTGAAGAGATTCTTGCATCCCGACCTGACGGCATTGTGCTTTCTAATGGCCCTGGTGATCCACAGGCTTGTGATT
>JACTML010000148.1 GCA_014584635.1 Nitrosomonas eutropha
CAGAAACGTTTCCGGTATACGGGCGAATTGATGCCGCTTCTTCCGGAATGCGCGTCCACAAGGCGCCGGTAGCGGCCAATGCATGAAGTTTTTCCAGCAGCTGTCTAAGCGCGCGATATTGCGGAATATCCGGTGACAAGCCGGCGAAGGCGGGTTCCAATTCTCCCGCAGCAAGTGCCTGTTGCAGGAAGCTAACCGGATCAAACTGTGGTTGCGGAATGTGCCAGTCAGGATCGACCTGGGAAGCTGTCAGTCGGCCACTGTATAAATCATGAGCAAGTGCCAGCAGGGAGCGGGTTGTTCCCAGTTCGAGCGACAGGGTATCTTGATCAGACGCTTTATCGCGCAATACCCGTAAGGATTCAAGGTGATAATCATCACTGGAAAGACCTTCTTCATCAGCCTGCCCGATCAATGTCAGTGCAGCATCCAGCCTGGCAGCAGGATGTTCGGTCAACCAGACCGGCTGATAATCACGCTGCGCATAAAATCGTTGCAGATTTGCCTGCGTCGCGTTCTTCTGACTGTTTTGAACATTTTTTGCCAGCTGCTCACGTATTGATTCCGCATCAATAACCGGATTTTCAGCAATGACAGGAAGAGCTATCGAAATCAGCACAAAAAAGGTCAGATACTGACTCAGCGTTGAAAAAGTAATCCGGAATTTTCCGAAGTTCTGGACGTACAGCAAAAGACTGTTTCTGTATTCCCGGTCTAAAAAAATCATTATCAGGCGGACTTTACCCTGCGGTAGAGAAATATTTTCTGTGAAGGCTGCTGTTTTACCATACCTTCCCAAGTGGATAAAATGAAAATCAAAAGGGTAAATTTGCAGGATATCAGTCAACTATATGAATATAGCATAATTGGCCAAGCAGAATCGAAACGACTGTAACCCGAATCTGGCCGGGTTACGCAATAAAATAACCCTTCCGGGAAAACTTCATTATACTAACCCGGCAAAAGATCAGCGAAGTTCGCTTGAATTCGTTTATCGTTTGCACCGCACTTGACCGCTTGTTTTTCCTCTCCGGTTTTTCCGGAATATTTTTCCAGGAACCTGTTCAAAGTTTCAATCAAGAGGCAGTATCAGGCAAAATTGAACAGATTCCCAATCCAGGCTAATTTCTTCTATCTGTCATGCAGAAAATAGAGACCTTCTGGCATTCCTGCCTTAAGCACTTCAAGCAAGAGCTAAACGGGCAACAATTTAATACCTGGATAAAACCACTCAGGCTGGAAGTTTGTCCGGATGAGGAAAATACTCTGGTGTTAATTGCGCCCAATCGTTTTGTGCTGCAATGGATCAAGGATAATTTCGTCAACCGCATCAGTGAAATGGCACACAATCATTTCACTGAAAGAATTCATTTCAAACTGGAGTTAAGAGATCCTGCTGAAGTTGAAACAGCGGTAGTCGAGACAGTCGCAGCCAAAGCAGCAGAACCCAAAAACAAGGAAAACAAAAAACCTTCTGCAGACAAGGTGCAGGGAACCGCTACCAAAAAAACCAATCCCAGCCGGCTTAATCCTGCTTTTACCTTTGATGCCTTTGTTACCGGAAAAGCCAACCAGTTGGCGCGCGCTGGTGCCATTCAGGTGGCTGAGCGACCCGGTATTGCCTACAACCCCTTATTCATTTACGGAGGAGTAGGACTTGGTAAAACACATTTGATGCACGCCGTCGGTAATTACGTTCTGGAGCTGGATGCCGGGGCCAAAATACGCTATGTCCACGCTGAAAAATATGTGTCAGACGTGGTAAGCGCCTATCAGCACAAATCATTTGACCGGTTCAAACTCTATTACCATTCGCTTGATCTGCTGCTGGTGGATGATGTCCAGTTCTTCAGCGGAAAGAACCGGACCCAGGAAGAATTTTTCTACGCTTTCAACGCATTAATCGAGGCACATAAACAGGTCATCATTACTTCCGACTGCTATCCAAAAGAAATTTCCGGGCTGGAGGAGCGTCTGGTATCAAGATTTGGCTGGGGATTGACCGTCGCAATTGAACCCCCTGAACTGGAAATGCGCGTGGCAATTCTGCTGAAAAAAGCATCTGTGGAAAAAATCGAGCTGGATGAAAACACCGCTTTTTTTATTGCCAAATATATCCGCTCCAACGTTCGGGAACTGGAAGGCGCACTGAAACGGGTTCTGGCGTATTCACGCTTCACAGGACATCCAATTTCCCTTGATCTGGCCAAGGAAGCGCTAAAAGATTTGCTGGCAATACAAAACCGGCAGATTTCAATTGAAAACATCCAGAAAACCGTGGCGGACTACTACAAAATAAAAGTAGCTGACATGTATTCAAAAAAGCGTGTCCGGACTATTGCGCGGCCAAGGCAGGTGGCAATGGCGATTGCCAAGGAACTCACCCAGTTGAGTCTGCCTGATATCGGGGAAGCGTTTGGCGGGAGAGATCATACAACTGTATTGCACGCGCACCGCAAGGTTATGGAATTACGTACCTCCGATCCTGCCATAAGCCGGGATTACAGTACGCTGATACATATTCTGCGTGGATGAAACAGGACAATGTTTCCGGGAACCGGTGTTTCTGAAAAAGACTTGAATAACTGTTGTATGGTTTGTGGATAACTTAAATAAAATTTTGACCAAAAAATTTCATTCACAATTTGTCCACAGACTATACGCAAATCATACAGGATTAATTTTAACTGTAAGTATATAATATGTAAGCAATTTTACTACTTATGCCGATTTTTCGCGTTGATTAACTATTATTATTCAGTTTTTAAATTAAATGAAACTAATATTATCTGACCGGGATCTGCTGTTTAAACCACTGCAAACAGTTAGCGGTATTGTGGAGCGAAGACATACGCTTCCCATACTGTTAAACACCCTGATTGAAATCAGGGATGGAAAACTGACTCTGGTTACGACCGATCTGGAAATAGAAGCTGAAGCGACATCCAGTATTCCGGAACTGGAGCAGCAGGGCCCGTTGCAAACAACTGTTTCAGTCAGAAAACTGCACGACATACTGCGTGCTTTTCCATCGGGCTCTCCAATAACACTGATTCGTTCAGAAAACCGTTTACAGATCATTTCCGGAAAAAGCCGGTTTAACCTGCAGCTGCTTCCAGCTGAAGATTTTCCAAGGATGACCAGTGGCGATGAAGCA
>JACTML010000077.1 GCA_014584635.1 Nitrosomonas eutropha
GGTGCCGGTGGCCTCGGAGAGTATGTATTACGGAGCAGTTTCGACCGCGGCGGAATACGAAAACGAACTCAACCTTCCGCAGTTATTTGGAACGAGAAGAGTTGGCCCAGATCTAACGCGAGAAGCTGGTAAAAAAATATCGCTATTACGGCGCGCAAGGTGTGATCGACTATGTGGACGATTACCTGTTCGACGGCGAGTACATTCTGGTTGCCGAAGATGGCGAGAATCTAAAGTCGCAGAAGAACAATATTTGCAATTTCGTGACTGGGAAATTCTGGGTTAACAATCATGCTCACATACTAAATGCAGCAAATGGCCACGACACAAAATACCTGTACTACAAGCTAAGCCTTGTTAATTTCAAAAATTATGTAACTGGCTCAGCACAACCCAAGCTAACAAAAGACAACCTCAACTCCATTGTTCTTCACATTCACAAGGATATCGAACAGCAAAAAATCGCCGCCGTCCTCTCCGCCCTCGACGCCAAGATAGCCTGCAACCAGCGCATCAACGCCGAGCTGGAGGCCATGGCCAAAGCGCTGTACGACTACTGGTTCGTGCAGTTCGACTTCCCCGATGCCCACGGCAAGCCCTACCAATCCTCCGGCGGCAAGATGGTCTACAACGCCACGCTGAAGCGGGAGATTCCGGAGGGGTGGGAGGCATTACAGCTTGCAGACGTAATAAGCCGCTCAGGAACTGGCTTGAATCCGAGAGAAAACTTTCAATTAGGCAATGGAAGCAACTATTACGTCACGATTAAGAACGTCACTAACGGCAGGATCACCCTTGATGACAAATGCGACAAGATAGACGATGAGGCTCTAAAGATTATCGACCGTCGTTCTCAGCTACAGGTTGGCGATGTGTTATTTACGAGCATCGAACCAGTTGGCGTTACCTATCTGATTCAAGAAAAGCCAGAAAACTGGAACATCAACGAATCGGTTTTTACGCTTCGCCCAGACTACAAAATGACAACCTCTGAACATCTTTTTTGTCTTCTTTCATCAAGCGAAATGAAAGTTTTCACAAAAAACTCTTCTACAGGGAGTATTCACAAAGGAATTCGTCACGGTGTGTTGAAGACCTATCCATTGGCATATGGCGGCAAAGAATTGATTGATGGATTTTCTGTCGTAGTCAAACCGATGCTCAAACAGATGGATGTTCTAGAGAAAGAAAACCAGCAACTCGGCCAGCTCCGCGACTGGCTGCTGCCCCTGCTGATGAACGGCCAAGTGACGGTGGCGTAAACATGGCCGCACGCAAACCACCTCAGCCGCCCAAGAAAACCGAGGCATCCCTCGTTCGTTCCTCGGCGGCCGAGTACCTGACCTTTGTCGCCGCCAGCGGCCAGGGCGGCGTGGAGGCTGTCTATGCCGACGAGAGCATCTGGATCACCCAGAAAATGATGGGCGTGCTGTACGACGTGAACGTGCGCACGGTGAATGAGCACCTGAAAAAAATCTTTGCCGACAGCGAGTTGCAGGAAGATTCAGTTATCCGGAAATTCCGGATAACTGCTTCCGACGGCAAGAGCTACAACACCCAGCACTACAGCCTGCCCGCCATCATCGCGGTGGGCTACAAGGTCAATTCCGAGCGTGCGGTGCAGTTCCGCAAGTGGGCAACAAGCATCATCGAGCAATTCACCATCAAGGCCTATGTGATGGATGACGAGCGCATCAAGGCCGGTGGTTCCGTCCTCACCGAGCAGTATTTCGAGGAGCAGTTGCAGCGCATCCGCGAGATCCGCCTCTCGGAGCGCAAGTTCTACCAGAAAATCACCGACATCTACGCCACGGCAATCGATTACGACCTGACGGCACAGGCCACCAAGCGTTTTTTTGCCACGGTGCAAAACAAACTGCACTGGGCCATCCACGGACAGACGGCAGCTGAAGTCATTTACCACCGCGCCGATGCCAACCAGCCCAGCATGGGCTTGACCACATGGAAGGATGCGCCGGGCGGAAAAATTCAGAAGTTCGATGTCGTGGTCGCCAAGAATTACCTGACCGAGCCCGAGATGGCGCAGATCTCCCGCCTGGTCAACGCCTATCTGGATGTGGCCGAGGACATGGCGCAGCGCAAGATCCCGATGAGCATGCAAGATTGGGAAAACCGCCTGAATCGCTTCATCGAAGCCACCGACCGTGCAGTGCTGCAGGATGCTGGCAAAGTCACGGCGGAAATCGCCAAGGCCCACGCGATGAGCGAATTCGAGAAGTACCGCATCGTGCAGGACCGGCTGTTTGAAAGTGATTTCGACCGTCTGCTGAAACAGATTGAATCTGGCAGCCCGCTGGATGGCGACCAGGAATAAGGCGATGGCCACTAAAAAAGCCACCAAATCCACACCCAACTGGAGCGACGTTAAATCCAAGTTGGCCGATTTCGACCGTGCCGGTCTGCTGGGTCTGGTGCAAGACCTGTACGTCGCCAGCAAGGATAACAAAACATTCCTGCACGCTCGCTTTGGCCTGGGCGATGACCCGCTGGAACCGTACAAGGGCATCATCACGCAGTGGATCAACCCGTCCGACTATCGCAAGCCGATGTCGGTAGCCAAGGCCAAGAAAGCCATCAGCGATTACAAAAAGGCGCTGGGCCAGCCCGAAGGCTTGGCCGAACTCACGGTGTTCTACTGCGAAGAGGTGTTCGACTTTCTGGCCGGTTGCGGCATGGATGATGAAGGCTTTTACGACGCGCTGGTGCGGATGTTCGAACAGGCGCTGAAATACGTGCTGGCCTTGCCCGCCGCGCAGCAGGCCGCCTTCCTTGTCAGACTGGATCGGGTGCGGCAACTGGGGCAGAACGTGGGCTGGAGCGTGGGCGATGACTTCGACCATTTCTGGACGGAGGCCGGGTTTGGTGATGCATCATGATCAATGAAAGTCATCTTTAATTGTTGCCATTCAAATTAAAGAATGCTTTAATTTGTCGCGATCTACTAAAGACAGCTTTCAATGACACGCACCACCGGGACCTATTCAATTTCCACGACACTGGGCGAGTCAGTGCGTGCCTTCGTGCCCCACGCCTTGCCGCCAGCTGAGCCAGCCCTCTCACCCGAGGTGTTCACTGACCTCAATCGGCAGGCAGAACTCGCGCTTGCACGTTTGGCGGGCGTGTCTGGTTTGGTGCCTTCGGTCGATTGGCTCTTGTACAGCGCCATCCGCAAGGAAGCCCTGCTCACATCGCAGATCGAGGGTACGCAGGCCACGCTGACCGATCTGTTCGACGAGGAAGCTGGTTTCAAGGTCAGCAACACCGACGACGTGGAAGAAGTCACCAACTACCTGCGTGCCTTCCGCTGGACACAGGAGCAACTGCGCGATCCGAAAGGGCTGCCGATCAGCGTACGGCTGTTGTGCGAAGCACATCGACGCCTGCTGAATGGCGCACGCGGCGCAGGCAAACAGCCGGGCGAGTTACGTCGGTCGCAAAACTGGATTGGCGGCACACGGCCCGGCAATGCGGTTTTCGTGCCACCGCCGCCGGAGCACGTTCCCACACTGCTGGCCGACATGGAGCGCTTCATCCACGACGAAGCGACGGATCTGCCACCGATGGTCAAGGTGGCGCTCATCCACGCGCAGTTTGAAACCATCCATCCATTTCTTGACGGCAACGGGCGCATTGGCCGCCTCCTGATCGCGGCGCTGTTTGAACATTGGGAACTGCTGTCGGAGCCTTTGATGTACCTCAGCGGTTACCTCAAACAACACCAAGCTGAATATTACCGTCGCCTGTCGGCCATCCGCACGGAAGGCGACTGGGAATCCTGGGTGATTTTCTTTCTGGAAGGTGTCGCCACCGCTGCGAGCGACGCCGAAAAAAACATCATCGAGGTCGCTAGTCTGGTGGCCACCGACCGCCGACGCCTTTTGCAATCGGCCAAAGCAGGCCCGGCCAGCTATCGGCTGTTCGAGATGCTGCCGATGATGCCGCGCTTCACCATCGAACGCGCTCGCCAGCAACTCGATACCAGCTTCCCTACGGCGACGGCGGCGGTCAAGGTACTGGAAGAGTTGGGCATCGTGACGGAAATGACCGGGCAGAAAAAAAACCGGAGTTACAGCTACCAAGCCTACGTTGAACTGCTCTCTCGGTGACAAAGATCTGCAAGCCAGCAGTAACCGGAAAGAGCAGATCAAACATAGCCTTGGTGGAATGGTTCAGGTGGCTCGATCAACAGGAAAATCTCAGTTCACCTGTTGCCGGACTGCAAGCCGCTCTCAGCCGGGAAAATCAGTTTCAACTGTTAACGAATACATAGTCAAAAAATTGCCATATTTCCACTAAAGTCCCCCCCAACGTTCTTTACATAACCATCGGTAGGTGTCAACAGATAATTTTACCGGCTGGCCAGATCGAACCAGATTCCCTCGCAGAAAGATTTAAGGATGGTCTGCAAAATCCTTGAGATCACATGAAAGCTTTCTGTAACTTGTTGATTTAATTATCTGGTAATTTCAAAAAATGAGGTTTTGCAGAGATTCCCTAAATCTGATTTCAATTCTGCTGACGATGGCAGAAACAAAGAATTCAGTGTTTATACGACGAAACAAGTAATGAGCTCAAATCTTGCGCAGGCGCTGCATGAGCTGCACTACAGCGAGTACGGCTGTCCCTGCCAGAATACCAGCAAGAGCGTTGAGACTATTACTTGTCAGCGCTTGCCACAGCCATCCCAGATTACCTTGCGCCAGGGATTGTGCCACTCCTTCTATTGCGTGATGTAACGGCGCAATGCCATGTACCAGAATGCCTCCACCTACCAGAAACATGGCAGCCGTACCTGCTACGGAAAGAAATTTCATCAGCCAGGGTGCCAAGGCCAGCAAGAACCGTCCCAGTGCCTGGGAAACGAGATAAGGTTTCTGACCGAACCATAAACCCAAGTCATCGATTTTGACAATGCCGCCCACCAGCCCGTATACACCCACGGTCATGATGATAGCGATGCCAGTCAGCACAGCCACTTGTTGAATAAAGGTTGCAGCGGCTACTGTACCCAGGGCAATGACAATGATTTCGGCTGACAGAATGAAATCGGTACGCACTGCACCTTTGATTTTTTCTTTTTCCAGGATGACCAGATCCACATTTTCCGTAATATTGGCTTGAGCGTGCTGCGCGTGTGCCTGCCTGGTTCCGGTTTTACCGTACAACAATTTGTGTGCCAGTTTTTCAACACCTTCAAAACACAGGAAAGCACCGCCCAGCATCAGTAATGGCGTGATCAAAGCGGGAAGAAATGCACTGATGAGCAAGGCAGCAGGTACCAGAATGGCTTTGTTGATCATGGAACCTTTGGCTACGGCCCAGACTACCGGCAGCTCGCGATCGGCACGCACGCCTGCTACCTGCTGTGCGTTAAGCGCCAGATCGTCTCCCAGCACACCGGCAGTTTTTTGCGTTGCTACCTTGGTCATGGCGGTGACATCATCGGCGATCACTGCACTTTTTTTGGCAGCTACTTTGGTCATGACAGCCACATCGTCCAGAATGGTCGCAATATCGTCAAGCAAGGTCAACAAACTGGCTCCAGCCATAAGAAAATCCTGTGTAAAAGAGAAGTATGTATTATCGGAACCGACCAGCTCCGGTTTATCGTTATTTTCGGATTTCCGCAAATCTAAACGCTATCCGATACTGGCTGCAGTGTAAATCAGCCAGATTACTGTCGCTAGTACCTTGCAATCTTTTTGGATATCAGGCCGGTGTTCCGGATCCGGCCTGACAAGAGAAGAAGATTAGAACTTGATATTGATTCCCGCATAAACAGAACGCCCCATACCTGGAACAGCGATTCCATAAGGAATGCCGTTGATACCCATGGTTGTTCCCTGCCCGGTATAAGCGCCACCAAGTGGCAGATAATAGAGGCGATCAAACAGGTTTTCCACACCCAGATCCACGCGGATATTTTTCCATGTGTAGCTGGTACGCAGGTGTGTCAGAAAATAACCTCCTGTATGAATTTCATTCCGTACTGAAGAAACAGCATTTTTACGGGTTACTCCGACCAGTTCAATTGCATTATTCCACCCGCCGGCTTGATGAGTGAAAGTCAGCTTGCCATTGAGTGGCATGATATTGTACAGATCATCACCTGTTTTCCTGTTTTCTCCCCTGGTGTAATTCATCAATCCCCGTAAACCGAATTCACCCAGATTCGTTTTTGCCAACACAGCGTTACCGGAAAGATCTACCCCATAAAGATAGGCGGAATGATTGGCATATTGTAGAACGACGAACTGATTGTTCGTGGTGCCAGGTGCCAGGCGGATGGCATCGACATAGTCATCCACATAAGTGAAATAAGGAGTGGCCTTGATTTCCCATTTGCGATCAGCTGCGTGCAGATCGATAGTCAGGGAGGCAGTGTAGGCTTTCTCCGGTTTGAGATTCATATTGCCGACATAACCGTTACCATCGCCGACAAAGTTGTTCATGATGGCAGCCATGCTCCAGGTTGACCAGGTATAGCGCTCATACAGGTTCGGCGTCCGCACCTTGCGCGCAAAGCCCAGTTCGAGGTCGATCATGTCGTCCGGCGTGTAACGTGCCAGCGCGGTCAGATCGACGTTATCATCAGTACGTTTGTGACCACGCATATTAAAGGCTGCCGCATCAGGGATCTGATTGCCCATCGCGTTTCCATAGCCGTGAACGTTATTCGTATCCGTTTCCAGACGTTCATAGCGTGCACCAGCCAGAGTTGTCCACTGAGGACCAAAATGCCGCTCCCATTCAGCAAAAAAACCTAACCGGTCACGCTTGCCATGATTGATATTCTGAAAATCCAGTGGTGACATGGCGCCGGTTCCGGATGGCGGCCACCAGTCGCGCAGGGTGTAGTGCTGATACAGTGCGCCGACACGCAGCAAATCGTCATCGGTGAGGTAAACATCCCCTTTCAGGTTGAAACCAAGGGTGCGACCGCGGCTGGACATCGGCATACCGTTTAGCGCTGTTCCATAAATCAGCTGCTTATCGTCGCTGAAATTCATGTAATGATCGACCGTTTCATAATAAACACGGCCATCCAGGGTTCCCCAGCCATATTGGCCAAGATAACGTACATTTACCCGTTTTTGTTCATTGTCCAGCATGTCCATACGCTGATTGGGATAAAACTGGTACGGAACATTCTGATAACCCAGTTTTGCTTCAAACAGATGATTATCTGCCCGGAAAGCAAGCCCCAGGGTGTGAGTCAGACTTTTGTAAGCGGTGGAACCCACCTCATCCACTGGCAGCGTATGGCCTGGTCGCCCTGTTGCTGTTGTCGTTTTGAAATTGCCGCCAGCCTTGTAGTTATCCGCCGTAGTGATCGCGCCTGAATAATGAATGCTGAAAAATTCATTGGCCAGCGTGGCGGACAGATTCCCGCCCATGGCATTGTTGTTGCTGCGGTAGAAAGAACCAATTTCGCCCTTGATGAGCGAGCGCTGTCCAGGTGCAGCAAATTGAGGTGTGGCCGTTTCCGCAATAATCGTGCCGCCAATGCTGTCTCCTCCAACACTGACTGGTGAGATTCCGGCATACACTTTGATCTTTGCAACATTGCCCGGATCAAGATAGGACAGCGGCGGATTCATGTGATTGGCGCAGGATGAGATGAAATCCATCCCATCTATCGTAATGCGTAAGCGATCATCCGCCAGGCCATGAATCACCGGCAGACTGGAAACACCACCTGCACCGGAAAGATGCACGCCGGGAACATCCCGCAACAGAGAAGCTGTATCCCGGGTAATGGCATGTTGAGCAGCAATCTCAGCTGATCCAATTTCCTTCGGCTCGGCGGCATCACGAATCTTGCTGGTTTTAACCACCATTTCACCCAGAGTGGTTTGTGCCCCGGCTGGTTGTATGACAAAAGAAGGTAAGGCAGCGGCTACAGCAAGTGCGAGTGGAGTGATGTGACATTTCATGGCCCTTTTGAATCTCCCGTTCTGATGTGTAATCGAACGCGGATTTTGCTGGTTTCAAACAGGGAAAGGAATGTGACAAATTGTCGCAGCAGACCCGGATGATCAAAATATGCAGATCAAAAGCAGGTTGGCTTTTTCACATCTCAGTTTAAGGCAGTAATTAATGACTGTCTTTTATGTGGTTACATGTGAGTACGACGACAGAAGAAGAGGTGGATCTGACAGCCACCCACCAACAACTGATGGATATCGAGCAGGAGAGTGCGCTGGCACGATACTTTTTTGAAAGAACTGGAGTTGCCTCCGCTGCCGTGATACCTGATTGATTTTTGTTTTTTCGGTGTTCGCGGGACAGCGGATCAGATTTTCAGCCGTTCGACAATTTTTCCGTTTTTCAGGTGGGATTCGATGATTTCATCAATATCTTCCTGATCAACGTAGGTGTACCAGACTTCTTCCGGGTAGACGACGATGACCGGGCCCTCATTGCAGCGATCAAGGCAACCGGCATTGTTGATGCGGATTTTTCCCTTGCCGGCCAGCCCGAGTTCCTTGATACGTTTTTTGGCGTAGTCGCGCATTTCCTGGGCGTGGTGATCGTTGCAGCAGCGTGCGCCATTGGTGCGCTGGTTGATGCAAAAGAAAACGTGGTGTTGATAGTAACTCATGCCTTTACCTCAGTTTGATTTCTGTCCAGATCCGGCTGAGCAGCCGGCGCTGGGTGTGATTGATATCGTGCAGCATTTCCAGCCGGTGTAGCAGAGCTGCGTCCGGAAAGATGGCGGGATTGGCAACGATCTCAGGATGAATATAAGGGCGGGCTGCCAGATTGGGGTTGCCGGAACCGGTCAGATTGGTCAGTTCAGCGGAGTTTGCGCCTTCCAGCATGAAGTTGATGAAGCGATGCGCCAGATCAGGGCGATGGCCGCTGTGATGCAGTACCATGCTGTCCAGTGACAGCACGGCACCTTCTGCGGGAATGACAAATTCCACTGTAAATTGTCGTCCGGTTTTTTTCGCATCCAGTGCGGCTTGGTACATATCATTGGAATAGCCATGGG
This sequence comes from Nitrosomonas eutropha, assembly GCA_014584635.1. Classification (GTDB taxonomy): domain Bacteria; phylum Pseudomonadota; class Gammaproteobacteria; order Burkholderiales; family Nitrosomonadaceae; genus Nitrosomonas; species Nitrosomonas eutropha_B. Next base: position 9,020 of record JACTML010000077.1, read on the forward strand.
CCACCCACAGATTACCCACCGCCAGTTCACGGATATAGCTGGTGTTGCTGAATGCGGCCCAGTAAGGTTTTGCCCGGATAATCAGTTCCTTTGCCTGTTGCCAATGAGCTTCATCTGTATCGTTGGCGGAATAGCCCAGGTATTTGAGCGCAGCGGCCATCAGTTCACGCTGGCTGTCGAGTACCGTGATGCGTCCTTTGATCTTTTGCAGATATTCCGGCTCGAAGATGATCGCCCAGCTGGCGGCAGGCAAACCCAGTTCGGCCAGCTTTTCGCGGTTAAATCCGATTAATGTTGTGGTGTAGGCGTAAGGGACTGAGTAGTGATTGCCCGGATCAAATTCGGTGTTCAGGTAATTGGGATCAATATTTTTCAAATGGGTGATTTGCGATTTATCCAGTGTGCTGAGCGCTCCCTGACGGATCAGTGTATCCATGGCATCGCCGGTTGGTACGAGCAGATCATAACCGCTGGCACCTGCGGCCAGCTTGGCGAGCAGTTCTTCGTTATCCGAGTAATAATCCTGCGTGACCCGGCATTGGCAGGTTTGTTCGAAGCGTTCAATCGTCTGCTGGCTGATGTAGTTGTTCCAGTTGAATAACCGCAAAACATCGCCATTTTTTTCAGAGGAATTGTTCGATGTCTGATTTTCGGAGGTACAGCCGGCTAATATGATAAACAGCAGGCAAAGGAAGCTGATCAGAAAACGATTATGTTTCACGATTTCTTTTCTCCCTGGAGGATACCGGAATCCAGGCGGTTGGCGATGATGATCAACACCAGCGTTAACAGCATGAACAGTGTGGAAATGGCGTTGATCTCGGGCGTAACAGAGATTTTGATCATGGTGTAGATCTGGATCGGCAAAATCGGTTCACCAATGCCCTTGGTAAAGAATGTGATGACAAAATCATCGATGGACAGCGTAAATGACATGAGCGCTCCTGCAGCGATTGCAGGCATGATCAGCGGCAGGGTAATCAGCCGAAAGGTTTGCCACGGGGTTGCGCCCAGATCGCGGGCCGCTTCAAAAATACTGTCATCCATGCCTTGCAGCCGTGCACGCACGATAATGGCAACAAAGCCGACGCAGAAGGTGGTATGGGCGATGATGATTGAAATCAGTCCCAGTGTCAGATTCATGACTTGCAGAAAGAACAGCAACAGGGAAACACCCAGCAGGATTTCCGGCATGGCAATGGGCGCGAAGGCGAGAAAGGGTAGCACCCTGATACGGTAACGGTGAATGGCCAATCCCGCCATGGTGCCCAGTATGGTGGCAAGCAAGCTGGCGCTGACGGCGATAAATAGTGAGTTGCGCGCAGCGAGCAGCATTTCCTGGTTATGGAACAGTTTGTAATACCAGTCGAGTGTAAAGCCGACCCATTCCGCATTCAGGCGGGAATCGTTGAACGAGTAAACAACGACGATGATCAGCGGAATGTAGAGAAAAATGTAAACCAGGCTGGCTGTCAGCCACAGGAGAAGGTGGGTGCGTTTCATGTCTGTAACCGGGGTTTTTGTTTACTTGGGTGTGCGCGGACGGGCCAGCAGCGTGAATAATCCGGTCACACCCAGTACCGCCAGCATGAGCATGATGGATAAAGTGGAGCCGAACGGCCAGTCGCGTGTGCCCAGAAACTGATCTTTGATCAGGTTGCCAATCAGAATGTCACCGGTACCACCCAGGATATCCGGGATGGCAAACATGCCTAGTACTGGAATGAACACCAGTGCAGCGCCGGAATAAACCCCGGGGAGCGACTGCGGCCAGGTAACCAGCCAGAAGCGCTGCCAGCGGTTTGCGCCAAGGTCTTGAGCGGCATCCAGTAAAACCGGATCATGTTTTTCCAGATTGGTGTAGAGCGGCAAAATCATGAAAGGCAGATGTACATAAACCGTTCCAACCAGCACTGCAAATGGAGAAAACAACAGCATGACCGGCTCAAAACCGAAAAGCTGGAGGATGCTGTTGATAAGATGGCTGAATGCTGATTCCGGGCCGAGGATAATCATCCAGGCGTAGATACGGATCAGGAAGTTGCTGGCAAACGGCAGAACGACCAGCAAGATCATCAGGTTGCGATATTTTTTGGCGCTTTGGGCGATCAGCATGGCAACCGGATACGCCATGATCAGGCAGATTAAGGTGGAAGCTGCTGCAACCACAAAGGATTTCAGAAAGATTTCTGCATAGAGGATGTCACTGAAGAAGAAGCGATAGGCTTCCAGCGTCAGGCCATATAAACCAGAATCTCCTTGTGTGGCAGCTGCTTCCGGTGTTTCCGGTGCGGTTAGTGGCGCCAGTCCGCCGTATTCTCCGGGGTAACGGAACGAAGTCACGATCATGATCAGACTGGGCACCACGAAGAATATCAGCAGGAACAGCGTGGGTGGCAGGCTGATCAGCCAGCGCGTCAGGCGAAATTTGTTCATGGCTGATCCGGTAAGAATTGTGCCGCTTCCTGCGGCCAGCTGACGATTACTGGATCATCCACCTCGAAGAAGCGCGCACGTCCGGGAGCGGAATTTGCCAGCAGAGCTTCCATACGAACGCCATTATCCAGTTCAATAACGTAGGTGGTGACATCACCCACATAGAGAAAATCGAGTACCTTGCCAGTATATGCATGGGGTACTTCTGTTCGTTCCGCCAGTGCATATACCTTAACCTGTTCCGGACGAATGGCGATTACGCCTCGATCGCCTGGTTGCACTGCTGGCTTGAGCGGCAGGGTGATTGTTCCCAGTCCATCAATTTCCAGTGTCATATCCTCGCCGGAAATATGTGTCACGCCGGCTTCCATCAGATTGATTTTGCCGATGAAGTCCGCAATAAAGCGGTTGGCCGGTGCGCTGTAAATCGTTGAAGGCTCGCCAATTTGCTCAATTTTCCCCACATTCATGACCGCAATCCGTTGCGATAACGCCAGTGCTTCATCCTGGGAATGAGTGACAAAAATGAAAGTGATCCCCACTTCCTTTTGCAGATTAATCAGCTCGCGTTGCATATCTTCACGCAGTTTTGCATCCAGCGCTCCCAGCGGTTCGTCCATGAGCAGCAGGCGCGGGCGATTGATGAGTCCACGTGCAAAGGCAACCCGCTGTTTTTGTCCGCCGGAAAGTTCATGCGGAAAACGATGTGCAAACTTGGAGAGTTGTACTTCTTCCAGTGCTTTTTCTACCCGTTTCCTGATTTCTGCTGGCGCTACTTTCGACATTTTCAGTGGAAATGCAACGTTATCCGTCACAGTCATATGCGGAAACAGGGCATAACTCTGAAAGACAGTATGAATAGATCGTTTTTCAGGAGGAGTACTGGCGATATCCTCGCCATCAAGCAGAATTTGTCCGGAATCAGGTGTGTCGAATCCGGCGATCAGACGCAGCAAGGTGGTTTTTCCGCAGCCGGAAGGCCCCAGCAAGGTGAAGAATTCACCGGTTTCAATCGACAGACTGACGTTATCCACTGCCGTGAAATCGCCAAAGCGCCGGATAACGTTGCGCAGCTCAAGTAACGCCATGATTTAACCCTGAAAAAGCGGATTTTAGCAAATTTGGTTCTGTCAGGTTAGAGGGGTAAGGAGGATTGCAACGGGTTCCTTGCCTGTTACGTCTCCTTCATAATTGGTATGAATCCTATGTCGGCGGAATAACCGGAGTTTGTCGCATCCATCCCGATGAGACAGGTATGTCTGTTATGCGCCGGAAAGGGAATGTCAGAGATATATCCGGGCAAGCAACAATCCCGCCAGCAGTACAGCGACCAGCATCAATATCCGGCTTTGGCGTTTTTGCTGAATGACCAGTTCTGTCAGCCTGTCTTCCAGTTTTTGCGTGCGTTCCTGATCAAGATTGTAGTGTATCAGGCGGGGAAGTTGCGGCAGCATGACTGCCCAGTTGGTTGATTCTTTCTGCAGATGAGTAAGCAGTCCGCGCAAGCCGATTTGTTCGGTCATCCAGTTTTCCAGAAATGGCTTGGCGGTTTTCCAGAGATCAAGATTGGGATCCAGATCACGGCCGAGACCCTCAATGTTCAGCAGTGTTTTCTGGAGCAGCACCAGTTGCGGCTGGATTTCCACGTTAAATTGACGGGATGCCTGAAACAGTCGTAACAGGACGCGCCCAAAATAGATTTCCTTCAGCGGCCGATCAAAAATTGGTTCGCATACGGCGCGGATGGCAGCTTCAAAGTCATCCACGCGCGTATTTCTGGGGGCCCAGCCGGCTTCAATGTGCGCTTCCGCCACGCGCCGGTAATTCCGGCGAAAAAATGCCAGAAAGTTTTGTGCCAGGTAGTTTTTATCCTGTTCGCTCAGCGTTCCCATAATGCCGAAATCCACGGCGATATAACGGCCGTCATCCCCGACAAAAATATTGCCGGGGTGCATGTCAGCATGAAAATAGCCATCTCTGAACACCTGGGTGAAAAAGATTTCCACTCCCATGCGGGCAAGTTGCGGAATATCGATACCTTGTGCACGCAAGGTTTCCACACGGCTGATAGGTGTGCCGATCATCCGTTCCATTACCATGACTTCCGGGTGGCAGTAATCCCAGTACACTTCCGGCACCCGCAGCAGGGGAGAATCAAGGAAATTGCGCCGTAACTGGCTGCAATTGGCTGCTTCCCGGATAAGATCAAGTTCGTCGTCCAGGTGACGGGCAAATTCTGCAACTACCTCACGCAGTTTCAGGCGTTTGCCATCTGGCCAGATAGATTCGAGCAGCCAGGCACCGGTTTCCATCAGCGCCACATCATGCGCAATGATGGGAGCGATGGTGGGACGCAGGATTTTGACAGCAGCCTGTGTGCCATCTGGCAGTACGGCAAAGTGCACTTGGGCAACGGATGCACTGGCGATTGGCTTGATATCAAATTCGAGAAAGATTTCATTTACCGGCTTTCCATAGACAGTTTCCAGTATTTTTACCGCCTGTTCCGAAGGGAAAGGAGGAACGCGATCCTGGAGAAAAGCCAGTTCGTCAGCAAAATCCTGGGCGAGCAGATCCCGCCGGGTGGACAGCATTTGCCCGAACTTTATGAAAATGGGCCCCAATGCTTCCAGTGCCAGGCGCAATCTGACCGCGCGTGGCTGTTTGAGTTGAGAGCGGAACGGCAGCAGCAATGAAAATACTTTGAGTGCGCGCAGACGTATCTGGTCGAGCAGAATTTCATCGAGACCGAAGCGGTAAGCAATCAGGATGATTCTAAGTAGGCGGAAAAAGCGCATGAAATGGTTGGTAATCCAATAAAGTTACCGGCAGATGAAGTCAATGGCGTCTGCGTGGTATGCAGGGATAAATTGTGTGCAGCTTCCGGTCATTGACCGATCCCAGGCAGGTTTTTTATGGTTTGTGAAAATGGCGAAATCAGCGCGTTAATCCGCTTTTCAAGTTGCGAGATCTGCTGCTGCAATAGTTCAATTTCAGGGTCAAGCTGGTGTAACTGTATACGACTTGCTGCGATGGATCGTTCTTCGCTAACAAATTCTCCCAGTGCGCGTGACAAGTTGCGAATGCCGCCCAGATGCCAGCGTACCAGTTCCTGTCCCGTTAGGGTGACACGGCGGGCAAGGATGTCTCCCATGATTGAGCTCAGGCTTTCTTCAATTTCGGGTTGAAAGGTTTTTCCCATATGTAACAGGATCGCCGCCAGCGCCGCATCGCCGCTGACAGCAACCTCGCGGAATGCGGCCGATTCACCGGATACCAGACGAGGAGCAAGTTCAAACGGTATGCTGAAGGTTACTGCGGGGTATTCGTCCCGGATTACTGTTTTGAAATGACCATCTTGTGTAATTGCGGTCTGCAGGTGAATCAGGGAACCAATACGAAAACATACAGTTTTATCCACATGGCGCTGCAATTGCTGCCGTATCTGATCTGATTTGTCAGCCAGGTGATTCAGGCAGGTAATCAGGGGGGCAGCCAGTATTGAAGATTGTATAGTCATTACCGGGAACAGATTATCAGCATGTCTGTCCGTTATCCGTGCATGACAGGCATGTGGTGATTCGTCAATTACCCAGATTATAGCGTGATTCGGCGGGCAGGCAGGGAGTTGTGTGGTTTTTGCCCAGTCGGTTAATGATGACCTCGGATGGCGAGATTTGATCCTGCAAGGCAAGCTCGGAAAGAATTTCCCATGCATGATGCGTCAGACTGATGGTTTTATGCGGCTCTGTATAACGTTGCTTTTCTTCCCCGTGATCTTTTTTCGCACTGATCACCTTTCTGATTTCCATCCATTGAGTTTCATTCAGCCATTTCTGGCACCACATGTTGAAATGGTTTGAATCAGCTCTGGATTCGAGGTATTCCTGCTTTGCCGTGCTGCGTTGCGGTTCTGTTGTGCCAAACCACTCCGGATTTTTATTTAACAGTCCATCAATAAAGGATGTAGCCGCCTTTTTATCCTGCTGTCGGATGATGTAAACGTGTCTTGTCATTGTTGTTTTTATATGAGTATTCCTGAATACAAATAACGCTTTATAAATAAAGATATTACAAGGGAATGATGCCTGATTGCAATGTAATTCCCGTGCGCTTTGCATCGTTTGTTGTGCTGCGTTCGCTTGCAAAGTAATTGAGAATGAAGGCTGTTTGTAGGTTTGTTTGGTGTTATGGACTTATTTGGCTGCAGTAAGCTGTTGCAAATTTCAGACAGGAGTCCCCATGAGCACTGATCTCGAACAGTTTTACCAGATATTTTTTGAAGAAGCGGGTGAGTTGCTGGCAGAGATGGAAACCCGTCTGCTCAAGCTGGATGTTGCATCACCTGATCCGGAAGATTTGAATGCAATATTCCGCGTGGCGCATTCCATCAAGGGCGGAGCGGGAACATTCGGGTTTAGCGATATGACGGAGCTGACGCATGTGCTTGAATCGTTACTGGATAAATTACGCAAGGATGAACTCAAGCTGCGTCCGGAAATGGTGGATACCTTTCTGCGTGCTGGAGATCTATTAAGAAATCAACTGGATGGACATCGGGGCAGCGGTTCCGCTGACCCGACAGAAGTAGAGGCGGTGAACCACAGATTGAAAGAGCTGGTGGCTGGCGCGACGAGTACTGCGCAAAGCGAAGCACCCGCTCTCACAGCCGCGCCCGCAGAAGAATCAGTTTGTGCTGAAAATGCCGCTGAATCAGTGCCTTCTGCAGAAAACACCACTACTTACCGGATTGAATTTGGTTGTGCGGATCTTGGCAAACCGGTCATGGAGAAATTACTGGCTGATCTGGCCCGGCAAGGGCAGCTGAAAAACCTGAGTGACCCGGACGATGAAGCAGTATGTGTATTACAGCTTGCCACGACAGACAGCGAAGAAGATATCTGGGAAGCGCTGGCATTTCTGGTTGATCCTGCCAGTTTGGTTATCCGGATTGACGAAAGTGTTTCATCTGTTGCTGAAGTATCCGCACCGGTTGCGGAAGATCAACCGGAGCAGCAGATAGCTGGAAAAATATCTGCTGCAGCAGAACAACCGGATTCACAGATCAGCGAAACAACGCCTTCTTCCACTACAACCGGTTCCGTCAAGGAAAAAATTCAGTCGCCCGGCAAGCCGGCTGCTCCAGCGCCATCGCAACCTAAATCATCCGCTGATCATGCCGGATCAGCCGGCGGTGAATCTTCCTCCATCCGCGTCAGCGTGGAAAAAGTGGATCAGATGATCAATCTGGTCGGTGAACTGGTCATTACCCAGGCCATGCTGGCGCAAACGGCGAGCCAGATTGACCCGGTCATTTTTGAAAAACTGCTTAACGGCCTGAATCAGCTCGAACGCAACACGCGTGATCTGCAGGAAGCGGTGATGTCGATTCGCATGATGCCGATCAGTTTTGTATTCAGCCG